>CALEDU010000231.1 GCA_937949455.1 uncultured Tepidimonas sp.
ACCAACGCCAAGACAAGGCCCTGTCGCGGCGCTTGCCGTCGCTGCTGGCCAACCGGCTCATCTCATGGGCGACGGGTGTGCGTCTGCACGATTATGGCTGCGCGCTCAAGGCCTATCGGCGCGAGATCATCGAGCGCATCCGTCTTTACGGCGAGTTACACCGCTTCATTCCCTCCCTGGCTCGGGAGGTGGGCGCCCGCATCGAGGAGATGCCTGTGCGCCACCACCCGCGCACGCGCGGCCAGTCCAAGTACGGCATCGACCGCACCTTTCGCGTCATTTTGGATTTGGTGCTGATCGTGTTTTTTCTGCGTTACCGACAGCGGCCGCTGCACGCTTTTGGCGGGCTGGGGTTGTGGCTGTTGATGCCTGGGGTACTGATCCTGTTGTACCTGGCCGTTGTCAAGCTGACGGGTGAGGATATCGGGGGCCGGCCGCTGCTGATGGTGGGGGTGATGGCCGTACTCATGGGGGCGCAGCTCATCGTCGCCGGACTGAGCGGGGAGTTGCTGATCCGCGTTTACCACGAGGGATCAGGACGGCCGCAGTACCACACGCGCGATTTGCCGGGACCGGCCACCGGTGATCGTCGCACATGAGTGGTGTGCATGCCAGGCAAACGGCCCCGCGCGGGCGGCGGCTGTGGCGCGTCCTGGTCGCAGTGGCGTTGCTCGGTGCTATTGTGGCTTGGGTGCGGCCCGATCGGGTGCTGTCGATGCTGGCGCAGGCGGACCCCGGTTGGGTGCTGGCGGGTTTGCTGAGCAGCACGCTGGGCAATGTCGCGTCGGCCTGGCGCTGGCGCGATCTGGCGGCATGGCTAGGCCACTGGGCTCCGCTGTCGTGGGTCGTGCCGGTGTATTTCCGCGGGGTGGCGGCCAACGTCGTGTTGCCTGGGGCCGTGGTGGGCGGCGATATGCTGCGGGCCTGGAGCCTACACCGGCGTGGGATGCCCGTGTTGGAGGCTGGGGTGTCCGTGGCGCTGGATCGCGTGAGTGGCCTGTGGGGCCTGGCCATTCTGGGGGGGGTGGCCCTGGGCGCGGAGTGGTGGTGGGCGCAGACAACAGGCTGGCTTGCCGTGGCCCAACGGATGGGGCTGGCGCCGGCCGGGGGGCTGGCCGTGCTGGCGGTCGGCGCTGCGGTGGGGATGGCGGTATTGCCGTACGCGGCGCTGCGCGCAACGCCCCGGTGGTGGGCAGACTGGGCTCTGCTGCAGCGGCCCGCGCTGCGCTGGTGGCACCGGTTGGCCAGGCAGCGCCCGGGCGTGCACTGCGCACGCCAGATCGCGGGGTCGCTGGTGGTGCAGGCGGCATCGGTGACGGCCCTGTACTGTGGCGCGCATGCCATTGGCGCACCGCTGGCTTGGGAGGCGCTGGCCGTGGCTGCGGTTCCGATTTTCGTGCTGGCCACGCTGCCCGTCGGTTTTGGCGGATGGGGAACGCGCGAGGCCGCGGCCATCGCAACCTTGGCCCCCTTGGGGTACGAAGCCTCGTCTGCCGTGGCGATATCGGTGCTGTACGGTCTGTATCCAGTGGCCCAGTCCGCCTTGGGATTGTGGCCGGTGCCGCAGGAGGACCAGGCACCCCCCAACCGCGGGGATTGACCCCCGCGGCGGCGTAACTGGGGTCTTATTGCACCTTGGCCTTGCTGCGCAGCGATTCCTGGAACTCCGCCAGGCGCTGCTGTTGCAGTTGCTGCTGAAGCTGCGGCTTGATGTCGTCCAGCGGGGGCAGTTGCGCCTTGCGCACATCATCGACGCGGATCACGTGCCAACCAAAGGAAGTCTTGACCGGGGTCGAGGTCGTCTCGCCTTTGGCCAGCTTGACCATGGCTTGCGAGAACTCCGGTACGAACATGTCCGGCGTGGCCCAATCGAGGTCCCCGCCGTTGGCGGCTGAGCCTGGGTCTTTGGAGCGCTGCTTGGCCAGCTCCTCGAAGCGCGCACCCTTGGCCAGCTCTGCGATGATGGACTTGGCTTCCTCCTCGCTGCTGACCAGGATGTGCCGCGCCCGGTATTCCTGCCCGCTGCTGGCAGCAAGGCGGTCGTATTCGGCCTGGAGGTCGGCGTCCGTCACGGGGTGGCGGCGCTGGTAGTCGGCGAACAGCTCGCGGATCAGGATGGTCTGGGTGGCCAGCTCGAGCTGGGCCTTGACCTCGGGCGAGCTGCGCAGGCCGCGCTTGTCGGCCTCTTGCACGAAGATCTCGCGCAGGATGGCTTCTTCGCGCAATTGTTGACGCACGGTGTCATCCACCGGGCGGCCCGAGCGGGCGACTTGCTGCTCGAGCGCCTTGAGCCGCGCCATGGGCACAGGCTTGCCATTGACAATAGCAACATTTTGGGCCAAGGCTGGCATGACCAGCCCGACCGCCAAGCACGTGGCCGTGGCCACGCGCGACAACACATGATTCATGGGAGGAGTGTCCGAGAGAGGGATGGGCACGAGAGAGGGATGGGCACAGGTAACTGACCAACGTCGCGGCAATGACCATCAGTCGCGCAGCACCTCGACGGCCAGCGCGTGCAGCCCCGCCGCGAAAGCAGGCCGTAGCGCATCATACACAAGCCGGTGGGCGGCCAGGCGGTTCAACCCAGCCAGCGCCGGGGCGGCGATGCGCACCCGAAAGTGGGTGCCGTGACCCAGGCCGTTGGCCCCTGCATGCCCCGCATGCGCCGCGCTTTCGTCGATGACCTCCAAGCGCGTGGGGGAGAGGGCCACGCGCAGGGCTTGCGCGATGCTGTCGGCGGTGGGCCAAGCGTCAGTGGTTGTCATGCAGTATCGTCCCCGAGATGGCGGGCGACGTAGAAGCCTTGGCCGACCAAAAACAGCACCGGAAATACGTAGCCCCAGAGTTTGAAGTCCACCCACGCATCGGTGGAAAAAAACACCGCAACATAGGCATTGATGGCTGCCATGAATCCGCAGTAACCAATCCAGGCCACGGCAAGCCGCGACCATACGGGTGTGGGCAGCTTGAGCTGGCTGCCCAGCAGCACCTGCAGGATGTTTTTCTTCCAGCCCCACAGGGCCGCTGCCAGCGCCAGGGCCAGCGCGCCGTAGAGCACGGTCGGTTTCCACTTGATGAAGCGTTCGTCCTGCAGCGTCAGCGTGAGCGCCCCGAACACCAACACCAGCATCAGAGTGGCTTTTTGTACGGCTTGCAGGCGGCGGTCGATGGCATAGACCAAGCCCATTTGCGCCGCCGTCGCGGCCATCAGCACGGCGGTGGCCGTGTAGATGCCGTGCCATTTATAGGCGACGAAAAAGAGCGCGATCGGGAAAAAATCGATCAGCAAACGCATGGACGGAGATTATCGCAGCTGGCGGACGGGCGGCGTCGGGTTATAGCGGCTGCCATTGCAGCGCGGCCGAGTTCATGCAGAAGCGCAGGCCCGTCGGCGGGGGGCCGTCGTCGAACACATGGCCGAGGTGGGCACCACAGCCAGCGCACAGCGTCTCGGTGCGGATCATGCCGTGGCTGCGGTCCAGCCGTTGCACAATGGCACCCGGGCGGGCCTGCCAGAAACTGGGCCAACCGCAGCCGGCGTCGAACTTCGTATCGCTGTCGAACAGGTGGGTGCCGCAGGCGACACAGTGATAGCGGCCGGGCTGCCACCAGCTCTCGTATCGGCCGCTGAAGGGTCGCTCCGTTGCAGCGCGGCGCGTCACCTCGAAGGCCAGCGGCTCGGCCTCGCCGCGGTCGATCTTGGCACGCAGCAGGTCACGCCATTCGTCGTCGCTTTTTGCCAGGGGATATTCCATCGTCATCCTTCGCTCGGAGGCAGTCGTACTCCCAAGGGTTTAGGGCCAGACCATCGAATCCGCACAGCGTGCATCGGTGCAGACCTTACCCGCTTTGGTCGAGCAGCGCCTCCAAGGCCTCGGGTAGCAGCACATCGACACGACTGAACTCCAACGAAATCCAGCCCTGTGCCTCGAACGCCTTGAGTACCCGGTTGATGGTCTGCCGCGACAGGCCGGCAAGATGGCCCAGGTCTTCTTGCGACAGGGTGATTTTGCGCACGCCCGCGCCGCAGAACATGGTCAGGTACTGTGCCACCCGCTCCTCCGGCGAGCGCAGCCGTCCGGCTTCGATGGCGGTCATGGCTTGCCCCAACCGCAGGTTCAGCCGCTGGATGAGGTGGTGGTTGAACGACAGGTTGGTGCGATAGAGCGTTTGGAAATGGGGCAGTGGCATCCCAATTAGAGTGGTGTCGCGCAGGGCCACCACGTCGTAGCGCCACAGGCCGCCATTGAGTACCGTGCCCTCGCCAAACCAATCACCCGCAGGCACGCCCAAAAAGGCCGAAATGCGGCCGTCGGGGCCCTCGGTCTGCAATTTGGCCATGCCCGACAGCACCGCCCACCACGCATCCACCGGCGTGCCCCGGCGGATCAGCAGCTCGCCCCGGCTGGCCCGCTGCATGAGCATGGCGTCGACCAGTGTCTGCCGCATGCTGCCCTCCAGCGACCCGAACCACGGCTGCTGGGACAGAAATACACGGGCGGGACTGCGGGCGTCGAGGGTCATGGCGGGCGGTGGCAGGGCCTGCGTGTCGGGGCTGTCGGAGAGGCGACAAATCGTGTGCGGTCCACGGGTTTGTCAGAATGACAGGGGCGAGGCCGGCTTGCAATAGTCGTAAGCTTAACGGAGCCAACACTATTATCGGTGCTGCTCCAAACACCCGCACCATGAGGAGAGCTTTCCATGCTGGGCTTGATGCAAGACCGCCCTTTGCTCATTTCGGATTTGATCGAACACGCCGCGCGCCACCATGGTGACGTCGAGATCGTCTCGCGCCGCGTCGAGGGCGACATCCACCGCACGACCTATGGCGAGGCCGCAGGGCGTGCCCGCCAACTGGCGCGCGCCCTGGATGCGATGGGCATCGGGCTGGGCGAGCGGGTGGCCACCTTGGCCTGGAACGGCTATCGCCACTTCGAGATGTACTTTGGCGTCAGCGGCTCTGGCCGCGTGCTGCACACCATCAACCCGCGCTTGTTGCCCGAGCAGATTGCCTGGATCGTCAACCACGCCGAAGACCGCGTGCTGGCGTTCGACATGACCTTTTGGCCCATCGTCAAGGGCATTCACGACAAATGCCCGACCGTCCAACGCTGGGTGGCGCTGTGCGACGACGCACACCTGGCGCGGCTGACAGCGGATGGCACTATTCCCAACCTGGTCAGCTACGAGTCGTGGATTGGCCCCCATCCGAGTACCTACGACTGGCCGCGCTTTTCCGACGACACGGCCAGCAGCATGTGCTACACCAGTGGCACCACCGGGCACCCCAAGGCGGCGCTGTACAGCCACAAATCCACCATCCTGCATGCCTACGCCTCGGCGTTGCCGGATGTGATGGGTTTGAGCGCGCGCGACGCTGTGCTGCCCGTGGTGCCGATGTTCCATGTCAATGCCTGGGGCATCCCGTACTCGGCGGCGGCCATCGGGTGCAAGCTGGTCTTCCCGGGGGGGCAGCTCGATGGCAAATCGGTCTACGAGTTGCTGGAGTCCGAGCGTGTGACCTTTGCCGCTGGCGTGCCGACCGTTTGGCAGATGCTGCTGGCCCACATGGGGGCGCACGGATTGCGCTTGCCGGCGCTCAAGCGCACGGTCATCGGCGGCTCGGCCTGTCCGCCGGCGATGATCACCGCTTTCCGCGAGCAGTACGGTGTGGAGGTGCTGCACGCCTGGGGTATGACGGAGTTGAGTCCGCTGGGCACGCTGTGCACCCTGAAGAACAAGCATCTGGCACTGCCTGAAGAGGAGCAGCTGAAGATCCGCCTCAAACAAGGGCGGGCGATCTTTGGCATCGACATGAAGATCGTCGATGCCGACGGGCACGAGCTGCCGTGGGACGGTGTGACCCAGGGCGAACTGATGGTGCGCGGCCCGTGGGTGATCCGCGACTACTACCGCAGCGACAAGCCGAGCCCGCTGGTGGACGGGTGGTTTCCGACTGGCGACGTGGCCACCATCGACGCCGACGGGTACATGCAGATCACCGACCGCAGCAAGGACGTCATCAAGTCGGGCGGCGAGTGGATCAGCTCGATCGACGTCGAAAACATCGCCATGGCCCACCCGGCGATCCTGATGGCGGCCTGTATCGGCGTCAAACACCCCAAGTGGGACGAACGCCCGATCGTCGTCGTGGTCAAAAAGCCGGGTGCCGAGGTGACGCGCGAGGAACTGCTGGCGTTCTATGAGGGCAAGCTCGCCAAGTGGCAAATCCCCGACGACGTGGTGTTCGTCGATGCGATCCCGCTGGGTGCCACCGGCAAGATGCAAAAGGTCAAGCTGCGCGAAATGCTGGCCGACTATCGTCTGCCGGGGCTGTGAGCTGCGTGCCACAGACCCCAAAGTGTCACCTCAATGACAGTCGCCCAGGTGATCGGTCTGCTGGGTTTCCCTGATCGCCAAAACGCAACAGGCGGCTAAGCTCGATTCGTTCACTACCCATGAAAGGAGACAAGCGCATGAAGTTCGCCTTCAAGACTCTCGCGGTGGCCGCCATGGTTGGCCTGGCGCTGACCAGCGTGGCGCAAGCGCAGAGTGCGCGCCAGGCCAAGCGTGAGCAGGCCTCCGCCGCGGCGAACGCCCCGCTGGCGGGGCAGACCGTCAAAATCGCCTGGATCGACCCACTGTCGGGCTTGATGGCCCCAGTGGGATCCAACCAGGTCAAGAGCTTTCAGTTTTTCGCCGAAAAGTTCAGCGGCCCCAACAAGTACAACCCCGCTGGGGTCAAGTGGGAGGTGGTGGCGTTCGACAACAAACTCAGCCCCGCCGAGACCCTGACGGCGCTGCAGTCCGCCATCGACCAGGGCATCCGCTACATCACGCAGGGCAATGGCTCGTCGGTGGCCGGTGCGCTGATCGAAGCGGTGGCACGGCACAACGCGCGCAATCCAGGCAAAGAGGTCGTCTTCCTCAACCACTCGGCGGTCGATCCGGACTTCACCAACAGCAAGTGCAACTATTGGCATTTCCGCTTCGACGCCGATACCTCGATGAAGATGGAGGCGCTGACCACCTTCATGAAGGATCAATCCGACATCAAGAAGGTTTATTTGCTGAACCAAAATTATTCGCACGGTCACCAGGTGGCGAAATACGCCAAGGAGCTGCTGGCCCGCAAACGACCGGATGTCCAAATTGTCGGCGAGGATTTGCACCCGCTGGCACAGGTGCGCGACTTTGCGCCCTATATTGCCAAGATCAAGGCATCCGGTGCGGATGCGGTCGTCACGGGCAACTGGGGCTCCGACCTGGCGCTGCTGGTCAAAGCCGCTGTCGAAGGGGGATACACCGGTAAGTTCTATACCTATTACGCCGGTGTGACCGGAACGCCGACGGCCCTGGGGGGTCAGGCCGAAGGCAAGGTTTACCAGGTGTCGTACAACCACTATCACATGGGCGGGGATATTCAGAAGTGGCAGGAGGAATTTCAAAAGAAATTCAATGCCGATTTCTATACCGGCTCGGTGATCCACATCTACCGCGCGCTGAGCGAAGCCATGGCCAAAGCCAAGTCCACTGATCCGGTCATGGTGGCGAAGGAACTCGAAGGATTGAAATTCACCAGCTACAACGGCGAGGTGGAGATGCGCAAGACAGACCACCAATTGCAGCAACCCCTCTATATCACCCGTTGGCAGAAGCTGGATGGCAAGAATCTGACCTACAGTGTCGAGAACACGGGGATGACCCTAGCCCTGGTCAAAGAGTTTCCAGCCTACGTGTCCAGTACGCCCACCAGTTGCGCCATGCAGCGGCCCAACTGATGCGAATGGGGGGCGGTTCTCCATTTCGCACGCCAGCCCCCCTCCTTTCTGATCGACGATCCAGGACGCCGAACGGTCGGCCGTTCCTGGATGGGGTGGGCTGTTGTCCGCCGTCGCCCTCCATCGACCCTTTGATGTGACGCCCCTGCCATGGAATTCGTCATCGTCTCGCTGCTCAACGGTGTGAGCTATGGGCTGCTGTTGTTCATGCTCAGTTCTGGACTGACCCTCATTTTCTCCATGATGGGGGTGCTCAATTTTGCCCATGCGAGCTTTTACATGCTTGGGGCGTATTTCGGCTACGCCTTGTCCGGTGTCCTGGGTTTCTGGCCGGCGCTGCTGATCAGCCCCGTCCTGGTCGGGGTGGCCGGGGCGCTGTTCGAGAAGTACAGCCTGCGCAAGGTGCACAAATTTGGCCATGTGCCAGAGCTGCTGATCACCTTTGGCCTGTCGTATGTGGTGCTGGAGCTGGTTCAGCTCGTCTGGGGCCGCACGGCAGTCAACTTCCGCCCGCCAGAGCTCCTTCAGGGGCCAGCCTTCACCCTCATCCACACCGCGCAGGACACGATGGCTTTCACCTGGGGGCGCGCGGCGGCGGATCTGTGCCAAGGCGCGGTGTGCACGCCGTTCCCGGCCACGCGGGCTTTCATGATGCTGGTGGCGGTGGGGATGCTGGTTGGCTTGTGGCTGCTCATCACCCGCACCCGTGTGGGGCTGGTCATCCAAGCGGCGCTGAGTCACCCGCACATGGTGGAGGCGCTGGGGCACAACGTGCCGCGCGTGTTCATGATGGTGTTCGGGGCCGGCACGGGGCTGGCGGGTCTGGCCGGCGTGATCGGTGGCAGCACCTTCGTGACGGAGCCGGCCATGGCGGCGACGCTGGGTTCGCTGGTGTTTGCGGTGGTGGTGATTGGCGGTCTGGGGTCGTTGCCTGGGGCCTTTCTCGCGTCGCTGCTGATTGGCGTGATCCAGACCTTCGCAGTGGCGATGGACCACTCGATCGGGTCGCTGCTGGAGGGACTGGGCCTGGCCCTGTCGGAGTCGATGCGCAACCAGGATTTCCTGCGTCTGACGCTGTCGCAGGTGGCGCCGGTGCTGCCCTACCTGTTCCTCGTGCTGATTCTGATCTTCCGCCCCAAGGGGTTGCTGGGCACGCGCGACCACTGACCCCCTGTGAGATGAGAACCATGAGCAAGGCTTATTACCAGTTCAAGCCCTACAACGTCGGGCGCTGGATCATCTGGACCCTGTTTGCGCTGGTGCTGCTGCTGGCGCCGCAGGTGTTTACCAGCAACCTGTCGATCAGCATGTTGGCGCAGATGGGCATCGCCATCATCGCCTGTCTGTCGTACAACCTGCTGCTGGGCCAGGGTGGCATGCTCAGCTTCGGCCACGCGGTCTACAGCGGCTTGGGCGCTTACGTGGCCATCCACACGCTGCTCAAGGTGTCCGCAGGGGAAATGGCGGTGCCGGTGTCGCTGATACCGCTGATCGGGGGCGTGGCGGGCCTTTTCTTCGCCATGCTTTTTGGCTACGTCACCACCAAAAAGTCGGGCACCCCTTTTGCCATGATCACGCTCGGTGTGGGCGAGCTGGTGTTCGCGCTGTCGTTGATGTTTTCGGATTTCTTCGGAGGCGAGGCGGGCATCAGCGCCAACCGCGTGGTCGGCGACCCGGTGCTTGGCATCACCTTCGGCCCAGCTGTGCAGGTGTACTACCTGATCGCCATCTACACCTTCGTGTGCGTGGCGGCCATGTACGCCTTTACCCGCACACCGCTCGGGCGCATCCTGAATGCCGTGCGCGACAACCCGGAACGGGTGGAGTTTATCGGCTACAACACCCAGGTCGTGCGCTACCTGGCGTTCATGATTGCCGGATTCTTTGCCGGCATCGCGGGCGGCTTGGGTGCGATCCAGTTCGAGATCGTCACGGCCGAGGTGGTGGGGCCGCTGCGCTCTGGCACCTATCTGCTGTTCACCTTCCTGGGCGGGGCGACGTTTTTCTTCGGCCCCATCATCGGTGGCGTGCTGATGGTGCTGGCGCTGGTGCTGCTGTCGGAGCTGACGAAGGCGTGGCTGCTGTATTTAGGGCTGGTATTCCTGTTCATGGTGATGTATGCGCCGGGTGGCATCGCCAGCTTGATCATGATGAACCTGCGGGTGGCGGCGTTTGGTCGGCTGCGCGAGCTGTGGGTCAGCTACCTGGCCCTGGCCGTGACGGGGCTGGTGGCCCTGCTGGGGGCGGGCGGTGTGATCGAGATGGTGTATCACCTGCAGCTCAATGCGGCGATCGGCCCCCAGGTGCAGTACCTGGGGGCAACACTCGACACGCGCGCGGCCGAGAGTTGGTTCGGTTCGGTGTTTGTGATGTTGACTGGCATCGGCCTGTTCGAGGTGGCGCGCTGGCGCTTTCGCGAACACTGGAGCGAGATCCAGATCGACATCGAAAAGGAAATCAAACGGCGGGAGATGGCCTGACATGCACCCCACCCCCAATCCCTTGGACACCCCTGCGCTGGAGCTGCGCGACGTCTGGAAGCGCTTTGGCAAGACCGAAATCATCCGCGGCGTCAATCTGGCGGTGCGCGCCGGTGAGCGCGTTGCCGTCATAGGACCGAACGGTGCCGGCAAGTCCACGCTGTTCAACCTGATCAGCGGACGTTTCGAGCCCTCCAGCGGCCAAATTCTGCTCAATGGCCAGCGCATCGACGGCAAAAAGCCGTTTCAGATCAATCGAATGGGGCTGAGTCGGAGTTTTCAGGTGACCAACATCTTCCCCAAGTTGAGTGTCTTTGAGAATCTGCGCTGCGCGGTGTTGTGGAGCCTGGGATACCGTTACACCTTTCTGAAGTTTCTGGCCGACCTGGATGATGCCAACACACGCGTCGAAGAATTGTTGGAGCGCATCGGGCTGCACAAGCGGCGCGACATTCTGGCGATGAACCTGACCTACGCCGAGCAGCGCGCGCTGGAGATTGGCATCACCATCGCTGGCGGGGCAAACGTGATCCTGCTTGACGAGCCCACAGCCGGGATGAGCAAGAGCGAGACGAGGCGCTTCATCGAGCTCATCCGCGAGGTGACGGTGGGCAAGACGCTATTGACCGTGGAACACGACATGGGTGTCGTCTTCGGCTTGGCCGACCGCATCGCGGTCGTGGTGTATGGCGAGGTGATCGCCTTCGACACGCCCGAGGCGGTCAAAAACAATCCGCGTGTGCAGGAGGCCTATCTGGGCTCGGTGCTGGCCGAGCAGCAGGCCGCCGAGGCCGCGCACTCGCACTGAGCCGCGGCGCGACACCGCCACCCTATGGGCTCTACCATGCTCGAAATCGATAATCTCCATGCCTTCTACGGCAAGAGCCATGTGCTGCACGGTGTGCATTTCAAGGTGGCACCTGGCGAGATCGTGGCGCTGCTGGGGCGCAACGGCTCGGGCCGCTCGACCACGGCCAAGGCCATCATGGGTCTGGTGGACGCCGAGGGCGACATCCGCTGGAGGGGTCAGCGCATCACCGGCCTCAAACCGTACGAAGTGGCTCACCTAGGCATTGGCTACGTGCCCGAGAGCCGCGACATCTTCCCCAAACTGACCGTGCACCAAAACCTGATACTCGGGCAGAAGCGCGCGGGCAAGGGCGGGCGCTGGAGCTTCGACGACATGTACGCGATGTTTCCGCGCCTGAAGGAGCGCCAGCACACCGAGGCGGGGGTCATGTCCGGCGGCGAGCAGCAGATGCTCACCCTCTGCCGCACGCTGATGGGGGATCCGGATCTCATCATCATCGACGAGCCCACCGAGGGGCTGGCACCCAAGATCGTCGAACTGGTTGCGCAGTACTTGCGCACGCTCAAGGCCAAGGGGGTCTCGGTGCTGCTGATCGAGCAGAAGTTGACGATTGCCTTGCAGATTTCGGACCGTGCGCTGGTCATGGGGCACGGCAGCATCGTCTTCGACGGCACGCCAGAAGAGCTCAAGGCCAACCCCTATGTGCGCAAGGAGTGGCTGGAGGTGGGCTGAGCCCACAGTCAGCAGACAAACGCGCGACACCCGGCGGTGCGCGGCGGCCCACAGTCGGCCTAGAATTTCCGCAAAATCGAACGATCGTTCAATTTTGTCCGTCATCGCTTTCGAGGAGGCACCATGACCGCTCATTACCAAGTCCACGGCGACGTGGCCGTTATCACCCTGGACAACCCACCCGTCAACGGGCTGGGCTTGTCCACCCGCCAGGCCATCGCTCAAGGGCTGGACCGTGCCAACGAGGACTCCACCGTGCGCGCCATTGTGCTGACTGGGGCCGGCAAGGCCTTCTCAGGCGGGGCGGACATCAAAGAGTTCGGCTCGCCCAAGGCCTACCAGGACCCGAATCTGCTGAGCCTGATCCTGGCGCTGGAGCATTCGGCCAAGCCGGTTGTGGCAGCCATCCACAGCGTCTGTATGGGTGGAGGGCTGGAGCTGGCGCTGGGCGCGCACTATCGCATTGCCGCGCCCGGCACCAAGGTGGCGCTGCCGGAGGTGAAGCTCGGCCTGATCCCCGGCGCGGGTGGTACGCAGCGCCTGCCGCGCGTCATTGGGGTGGAGGCCGCGCTCAATATGATCGTCAGCGGCGAGCCCGTAGCGAGCGAACTGCTGGCGAGCCTGCCGGGACAGAAGCTGTTCGACCGCATGGCGACCTCGGCGGCGTCGCTGCTGGATGAGGCGCTGGCCTTGGCGCGCGAGGTGGCCGCGCAGCATGCCACGGGCGCGCCGCTGCCGCTGGTGCGCCACCTGCCGTGTCGTCACCCGCAGGGTGATGCGTACTTTCAGTTCGCGCGCAACATGGTCGGCGCGCAGGCCAAGCACTACCCGGCACCGCTCAAGTGCATCGACGCCGTGCAGGCGGCCACGACCCAGCGGTTCGACGATGGGCTGGCGCATGAGCGCGAGATCTTCGTCAACCTGATGAACACCCCGGTGAGCATGGCGCTGCGCTATCTGTTCGTGGCCGAGCGTGCCGCCAGCAAGATCGCCGATGTGCCCGAGGACACGCCGCAGCGCGAAATCCGCCAGGTCGCCGTGATCGGGGCGGGCACCATGGGCAGCGGTATTTCGATCAACTTCCTGAACATCGGACTGCCAGTGACGATTCTGGAGACCAAACCAGAGGCGCTCGACCGCGGCGTGGCCCATATCCGTTCGGTGTACGAAGGGCAGGTCAAGAAGGGCAAGCTCAAGCCCGAGCAGGTCGAGCAGCGCCTGGGCCTGCTGCGCACGACGCTGTCGTACGACGACATCCGTGATGCCGACATCGTCATCGAGGCGGTGTTCGAGGACCTGGAGGTCAAACGCCAGGTGTTCGAGCGGCTCGACGCCGTGATGAAGCCGGGCGCGATCCTGGCCACCAACACCTCGACGTTGGACGTCAACAAGATTGCCGCCTTCACCAAACGGCCGCAGGATGTGATCGGCACACATTTCTTCAGCCCCGCCAACGTCATGAAGCTGCTGGAGGTGGTGCGTGGGGCCGCCACCGCGAAGGATGTGCTGGCCACCGTCATGGCCCTGGGCAAGAAGATCAAAAAGACCTGTGTCGTCAGCGGCGTGTGCGATGGCTTCATCGGCAACCGGATGATCGAGCAGTACAGCCGCCAGGCCGGCTTTTTGCTGGAGGAGGGCTGCACGCCCGAGCAGGTGGACCGCGCGATCGAGAAGTTTGGCTTTGCGATGGGGCCATTCCGCATGGGTGACCTGGCCGGCAACGACGTGGGCTGGTACATCCGGAAACGCCGCTATGTGGAAAAACCCCATTTGCGCTACTCGCCCATCGCCGATCGCCTGTGCGAGATGGGGCGCTTTGGCCAAAAGACGGGCGCGGGCTGGTATGACTACCAGCCGGGCAAGCGCGATGCCATTCCCAGCCCGGTCGTCAACCAGATGATCGAGGATTACCGCAAGGAGCGGGGCATCACCCCGCGCAAGATCAGCGACGAGGAGATCGTGCAGCGGCTGGTGTTCGCGCTGGTCAACGAGGGCGCGCACATCCTGGAGGAAAAAATCGCCGCGCGCGCCAGCGACATCGACATGGTGTACCTGACCGGCTACGGTTTTCCGGCCTGGCGCGGCGGGCCGATGCACTACGCCGAGCAGTTTGGCCTGTTCAACGTGGTGCAGGCGATGAAGCGTTTTGCCAAGAACCCGCACGACGATGCCGCTTTCTGGCAGCCCGCGCCGTTGATCGCCCGCTTGGTTGCCGAAGGCAAGGGTTTTGCCGCCGCCTGAGACCCGCCGCATTTCCGGAGAATTGAAAATGAGCAAAGCAGTCATCGTTTCGACCGCCCGCACGCCGCTGGCCAAAAGTTGGAAAGGCTCTTTCGACATGACCCACGGGGCCACGCTCGGTGGCCATGTGGTGCGTGCAGCCATCGAGCGTGCGCGCCTCGACGCTGCGGAGGTCGAGGACGTCATCATGGGCTGCGCCAACCCCGAGGGTGCGACGGGGAGGAACATCGCACGACAGATTGCGCTGGCCGCGGGCTGCCCGGTCAGCGTGGCGGGCCTGACCGTCAACCGGTTCTGCTCTTCCGGGTTGCAGACCATTGCCCTGGCCGCCCAGCGCATCATCGCGGGCGAGGGTGAGATTTATGTGGCCGGTGGGGTGGAGAGCATCTCGTGCGTGCAAAACGAGATGAACAAGCACATGCTGTTCGACCCCGCTCTGTTGGCCCGCAAGCCCGAGATCTACTGGACCATGCTGCAGACCGCCGAGCAGGTGGCCAAGCGCTACGGCATCGCGCGCGAGCAGATGGACGAGTACGGTGCGGCCAGCCAGCAAAAGGCATGCGCCGCTGCGGCCGCGGGCAAGTTCGACGACGAGATCGTGCCCATCACCGTCACCGCGGGGGTGTACGACAAGCAGCGCGGCCTGATCACGCGCGAGGTCACCGTCTCTCGCGACGAGGGGCTGCGCGAGGGCACGACCGTGGAGGCCATCGCCCACATCAAGCCGGCCTTGCCCGGCGGCGTGGTGGCGGCGGGCAACGCCAGCCAGTTTTCCGACGGTGCGGGCGCCTGTGTGGTGATGGACGAGAAGGTGGCCGAGCGCAAGGGGCTGCAGCCGCTGGGCCGCTTTCTGGGGTTTGCAGTGGCCGGCTGCGAGCCGGATGAGATGGGCATCGGCCCCGTCTTTGCCGTGCCCAAGGTGCTGGACCGGCTGGGCTTGACGGTAGGCGACATCGACCTGTGGGAGCTCAACGAGGCCTTTGCGGTGCAGGTGCTGTACTGCCGCGATCGCCTGGGCATCCCGGCCGATCGGCTCAACGTCAACGGCGGGGCGATTGCCATCGGCCA
Source organism: uncultured Tepidimonas sp. (assembly GCA_937949455.1). Classification (GTDB taxonomy): domain Bacteria; phylum Pseudomonadota; class Gammaproteobacteria; order Burkholderiales; family Burkholderiaceae_C; genus Tepidimonas. The sequence continues at coordinate 15,117 of CALEDU010000231.1, forward strand.
CCCATATGGCGTGTCCGGGCAGCGCTTGACGGGCCACGCGCTCATCGAAGGCAAGCGCCGCGGTGCCAAACGCGTGTGTGTGACCATGTGCATTGGCGGTGGCATGGGCGCGGCCGGCGTGTTCGAGGTGCTGTGATGGCCCAGGGTTTGCGTACAGCCATCGACTTTTTGTTGTACGAGTGGCTGCAGGCGCAGACCCTCACCACTCGGGAGCGCTTCGCCGATCACTCGCGCGAGACGTTCGATGCGGTGCTCGACACCTGCGAGCGTATCGCGCGCGAAAAGTATGCGCCCTTCAACCGGCTGGTGGATACGGAGGAGCCCCGCTTCGACGGCGAGCGGGTAATCCTGCCGGCCGCCACGCACGAGGCGTGGCGTGCCTACGCCGACAGCGGCATGCTCAGCGCCGCGCAGGACTACGCCATGGGCGGCATGCAGCTGCCCTACACGGTGGAGGCGGCGGGCAATGCCTTCTTCGCGGCGGCCTCGGTCAGCATCGGGGCCGGCATGCTCACGGTGGGCAACGCCAATTTGCTGATGGCGCACGGGACCGAAGCGCAGCGCCGCGCCTTCGCGCGGCACGCGTTTGTCGGGCGCTTTTCCGGCACCATGTGCCTGAGCGAGCCGCAAGCCGGCTCCAGCCTCAGCGACATCGCCACGCGGGCGGTGCCCGACGGCGATGATTACGAGGCCGATCCCCTGGGGCCCCGCTACCGCTTGCGCGGTAACAAGATGTGGATTTCGGCTGGCGAGCACGAGCTGACCGAGAACATCGTGCACCTGGTGCTGGCCAAGATCCCTGGCCCCGATGGTCGGCTGCCAGCGGGGGTGAAGGGGATTTCGCTCTTCATCGTGCCCAAAAAGCTCGTCGACACAGAGGGCCGCTTGACCGGCGAGCGCAACGACGTGGCCCTGGCCGGTCTGAACCACAAATGCGGCTGGCGCGGCACGACCAACACCTTGCTCAATTTTGGCGAAGGCCGCTATCCGGTGCGTGCCCCGGGTTTGGACGGTCGCGGTGCCGGCGCCATCGGCTACCGCGTCGGCGAGCCGGGGCAGGGTCTGCGCTACATGTTCCACATGATGAACGAGGCGCGCATCGGGGTCGGCATGGCCGCCGCCATGCTCGGCATGGCCGGCTACCTGGCGAGCCTGGACTACGCACGCAATCGCCCGCAGGGGCGCCCGATCGGCCCGGCGGGCAAAGACCCGGCCCAGCCGCCCGTGCGGATCATCGAGCACGCCGATATCAAGCGCATGCTGCTGGCCCAGAAGGCCTATTGCGAGGGTGCGCTGGCGCTGGAGCTCTACTGCGCGCGCCTGGTGGACGAACAGCGCACCGGTGACGCTGCCGCGGCCGACGAGGCGCGGCTGCTGCTGGAGGTGCTGACCCCGATTGCCAAGAGCTGGCCCAGCGAGTGGTGCCTGGAGGCCAACAGCCTGGCCATCCAGGTGCACGGCGGCTATGGCTACACACGCGACTTTCCTGTCGAGCAGTACTGGCGCGACAACCGCCTCAATATGATCCACGAAGGCACGCATGGCATCCAAGCGCTGGACCTGCTGGGCCGCAAGGTGCTGATGGACGGGGGGCGGGGCATGCAGTTGCTGGACGCGCGCATCGTCGCCACCATCGGGCGCGCCCGTGGGGTGTCGGCTCTGGCCGTGTACGCGGATGCACTGCACCGCGCCTGGGATGCGGTCCGTGCCGCTACGCAGGCGGCCTGGGCGGATGGCGACCCGGTGTCGGCGCTGGCGAATGCCGTACCGTATCTGCAGGCCTTTGGCCACACCATGCTGGCCTGGATCTGGCTGGATGTGGCGTTGGCCGCCGCCGGCCGGGACGATGCCGCCAACCACGGTCGCCTGCAGGCCTGCCGGTATTTCTTCCATTACGAACTGCCCAAGATTGGTGTGTGGCTGCAGGTCGTGCGCGAGCGTGATCTGACTTGCGCCGAGATGCCTGAAGACGCCTTTTGAGCGTTTGACCTTCCGAATCCCCTCAGAGGAGACCCCGAGATGACCCGCACAATTGCGCAATTGTTCGACCTGAGTGGCCGCACGGCCCTCGTCACCGGCGGCTCGCGCGGCCTGGGCCAGCAACTGGCGCAGGCGCTGGGCGAGGCCGGCGCCAAGGTGATGCTGACCGCCCGCAAAGCCGACGAGCTGGAGGAGGCCACGGCCCAGCTCCAATCGCAAGGCATCGATGCGCGCTGGATCGCCGCCGACTGTGCCCGCGAGGACGACATCCATCGGCTGGCCGCCGAGACGCTGCAGCGCCTGGGCGACATCGACATCCTGGTCAACAATGCGGGAGCCGCCTGGGGCGCGCCGGCCGAGGAGCATCCCCTGGAGGCCTGGGACAAGGTGATGAACCTGAA
>CALEDU010000232.1 GCA_937949455.1 uncultured Tepidimonas sp.
CATGTCCAAGATGGGCGTGTCCACCTACATGAGCTACTGCGGCGCGCAGCTGTTCGAAGCCGTGGGCATCAACAGCGCGACGATCGAAAAGTACTTCACCGGCACGGCCAGCCGGGTCGAGGGCATCGGCGTGTTCGAGATCGCCGAAGAGGCGATCCGCCTGCACCGGCGCGCCTTTGGTGAAGATCCGTTGCTGTCCGACATGCTGGACGTGGGCGGTGAGTACGCCTGGCGCGCGCGCGGCGAAGAGCACATGTGGACGCCAGATGCCATCGCCAAGCTGCAGCACGCCACGCGTGCCGGCACTACGCGACCTACAAGGAGTACGCGCAAATCATCAACGACCAGTCGCGCCGCCACATGACGCTGCGTGGGCTGTTCGAGTTCAAGGTCGATCCCGCCAAGGCGATCCCGATCGAGGAAGTCGAGCCCGCCAGCGAGATCGTCAAGCGCTTTGCCACCGGCGCGATGTCGCTGGGTTCGATCGGCACCGAGGCCCACACCACCCTGGCAATCGCGATGAACCGCATCGGCGGCAAGAGCAACACCGGCGAGGGCGGTGAGGACCCGGCACGCTACCGCAACGAGCTCAAAGGCATCCCGATTCGCAAGGGGCAGACGGTGGGGTCGATCATCGGCCCAGACAAGGTCGAGGTGGACTACGAGCTGCAGGACGGCGACAGCCTGCGCTCGCGCATCAAGCAGGTCGCCTCGGGCCGCTTTGGCGTCACCGCCGAGTACCTGGTCAGCGCCGACCAGATCCAGATCAAGATGGCGCAAGGGGCCAAGCCCGGCGAGGGGGGGCAGTTGCCCGGCACCAAGGTGTCGGAGTACATTGGCTACTTGCGCTTTTCGGTGCCGGGCGTGGGCTTGATCAGCCCGCCGCCGCACCACGACATCTACTCGATCGAGGATCTGGCACAGCTCATCCACGATCTGAAGAACGTCAACCCGCGCGCAGACATTTCGGTCAAGCTGGTGTCCGAGGTGGGCGTGGGCACGATCGCCGCCGGTGTGGCCAAGGCCAAGGCCGACCATGTCGTTATCGCTGGCCATGACGGCGGCACGGGTGCTTCGCCCTGGTCGTCGATCAAGCATGCCGGCAGCCCGTGGGAAATCGGCCTGGCCGAGACGCAGCAGACCCTGGTGCTCAACCGCTTGCGCGGCCGCATCCGTGTACAGGTAGACGGCCAGATCAAAACCGGCCGCGATGTGGTAATCGGCGCGCTGCTGGGCGCGGACGAGTTTGGCTTTGCCACCGCGCCGTTGGTGGTGGAGGGCTGCATCATGATGCGCAAGTGCCACCTCAACACCTGCCCGGTGGGGGTGGCGACACAGGACCCCGTGCTGCGGCGCAAGTTCGCTGGCAAGCCCGAGCACGTGGTCAACTACTTCTTCTTCGTGGCCGAAGAGGTGCGCGTCCTGATGGCGCAGTTGGGCATCCGCCGCTTCGACGACTTGATCGGCCGCACCGACCTGCTCGACATGAAGAAGGGCATCGATCACTGGAAGGCCAAAGGGCTGGACTACAGCCGACTGCTGTATCAGCCCCCCATGTTGGCCGAGGTGGCCCACCGCCATGTGGAGATGCAGGACCACGGACTTGGCCGCGCGCTGGACGTCAAGCTGATCGAGAAGGCCCGCCCTGCGATCGAACGCGGCGAGAAAGTGCACTTCATCGAGAGCGTGCGCAATGTCAACCGCACGGTCGGTGCCATGCTGTCTGGCGAGGTGACGCGCCACCACCCCGAGGGTCTGCCAGACGACACCATCCGCATCCAAATGGAGGGCACAGGGGGGCAGTCGTTTGGTGCCTTCTTGTGCAAAGGGATTACCTTGTACCTGATCGGTGACGCCAATGACTACACCGGCAAAGGCTTGTCGGGCGGTCGTATCGTGGTGCGGCCCAGTATCGACTTCCGCGGCGACGCGGAGCACAACATCATCGTGGGCAACACGGTGCTCTACGGTGCCACACGCGGTGAGGCGTTTTTCCGCGGTGTGGCGGGTGAGCGCTTTGCGGTGCGACTGTCGGGTGCGACGGCGGTGGTGGAAGGCACCGGGGATCACGGCTGCGAATACATGACGGGCGGCACCGTGGTGGTGCTGGGCAAGACCGGGCGCAACTTTGCCGCTGGCATGAGCGGTGGCATCGCCTATGTTTACGACGAGGACGGGATGTTCGCCAAGCGTTGCAACACGGCGATGGTGGCGCTCGACCGAGTGGTCACCAGCGCCGAGCAGGAGGCGACCGTGGGCCGCGCCATCTGGCACCGCGGCCAGACCGATGAGGAACAGTTGCGCCAGTTGCTGGAGGCCCACCACCGCTGGACCGGCTCGACCAAGGCGCGTGCGCTGTTGGATGATTGGGCAACGGCGCGCACGCGCTTTGTCAAGGTCTTCCCGCACGAATACAAACGTGCGCTGGCCGAAAACGCAGCCAAACACGCTGCGGCCTCGGCCGAACCTGCCGCGGCCAAGCCGGTCAAGGCCCGCAAGGCCGCCGCGGCTTGAGCGCCACCGACCACCGCATCACGAGGCAACCGATCATGGGAAAGATCACCGGCTTCATGGAATTCGAGCGCGTCGAGGTGGGCTACCAGCCCCCCGCCGAGCGGATCAAGCACTATCGCGAGTTCGTCATCGGTCTGGATGAGGCCCAGGCCAAGGTGCAGGGGGCGCGCTGCATGGACTGCGGCACGCCGTTTTGCAACAACGGCTGCCCGGTCAACAACATCATTCCGGACTTCAACGATCTGGTCTACCGCGGCGATTGGAAGAACGCCATCGCCGTGTTGCACAGCACCAACAACTTCCCGGAGTTCACCGGACGCATCTGTCCGGCACCGTGCGAAGCGGCATGCACGCTCAACATCAACGACGATCCAGTGGGCATCAAGTCCATCGAGCACGCCATCATCGACCGCGCTTGGGCCGAGGGTTGGGTGGTACCCCAACCCCCCAAAGCCAGGACGGGCAAGAAGGTGGCGGTCGTGGGCTCTGGTCCGGCTGGGCTAGCGGCGGCGCAGCAATGGGCACGCGCTGGCCACGATGTGACGGTGTTCGAGAAGAACGACCGTATCGGCGGCCTGCTGCGCTACGGCATCCCGGACTTCAAGATGGAGAAGTGGCTGATCGACCGCCGCATCGAGCAGATGCAGGCGGAAGGGGTTAACTTTCGCACCCGCGTGCTGGTCGGCGATCTGCCCGAAGGCAGCAAG
>CALEDU010000233.1 GCA_937949455.1 uncultured Tepidimonas sp.
TGGGCAATGGGCAGGTCCGACAGATCCGCCTGGGCCGGGGCGATGATCACCCAGCGCCAATGGGCGGGCGCATCAGCCATCGCCTGCAGCGCCACATCCCGGCTGGTGATGAACTCTGCTTCCGTGAAACCGTCGAACCCCATGGCCCGGTAGCGGGCGACCAGGGCCGCTTTGGGCATGCTGGCGGCATTGCTGACCACCCGCAGCGCGCAGCCGCGCTTGCGTACGGCCTGCAGCGCCTCGGGCGCGCCTGGCAGGGCGCTTTCGCCCACATTCAGCACGCCAAAAGCATCGGTCAAAACCGCATCGGCCTCGTCCAGTATTGCACGCAAATCCGGCACAGCGCGCGGGGCCCGAGCTTGTCGCCCCGGCACAGGCGTGGGCCAGCAATGCCGCTGGCTATGGTAGGCCATCAGCACCGACCAGGCGTCCTGCGCGACCGGCTCGGCGCGGGCCGCGGTGCCGCCTGCGGCCGTTTGCGGTGGGCAGAACAACTCGTTCAAATCAGCCGCTGACGCACTTGCGCTGTCACCCATTCGCTCACCACCACGGTCAGTAGAATCACCAGCACCAGCATCGTGACTTTGGGCCAGGCCAGCACAGACAAGGCCGATTCCAATTTGACCCCAATACCACCGGCACCGACCAGTCCCAGGACCGTGGATTCCCGGATATTGATGTCCCAACGAAACACCGTCACGCCAGCCAGGGTGGGAGCGACCTGCGGCACGATGCCCCAGGTCATCACCTGCAGCCCAGTGGCCCCCGCAGCCTCGATCGCCTCCACGGGCCTGGGATCGATTTCTTCAATGGCCTCGTACAGCAATTTACCGATGAAGCCGACGGAGCGCAATGCGATCGCGAACACACCGGCCAGCGGGCCTGGCCCCAAGATGGCCACCAAAAGCAAGGCCCAGATCAGCGAATTGATCGACCGGGACGAGACGATGATCAACAGCGCCAAAGGCCGGATGAGCTGTACGCTGGGCGTCGTATTGCGTGCCGCCAGAAACGCCACCGGCGTCGCAATCGCCACACCCAGAAGGGTCCCCAAGGTGGCCATGTTGATGGTTTCCCACAGCGGCCACAACAATTCTTGGGTGAAGGTCCAGTCCGGCGGGACCATGCGACTGGTAATGTCCACCGCCTGGCGCGGGGCATCCGCGACGAATGCCCAAATGGTGTCGGACGTCATCACTTGGAAACACCAAGAAATGAACGCCAGGGTCAACACCCAAAGACCGAAAGTGATCCATTCGTAGGCCGGCGTGCGCTTGCGCCAGACCGCAGTATTGGAAAGTTTGTTCATTGTATGTGTTTGCGCAAGTAGCTGGATGCGTACTCTGCCACCATCACAACCGCGATGATGATGAGGATGATCGCCGCTGCAGAACTGTATTCATAGCGGTCCATGGCCGTATTCAAGGTATCGCCGACCCCGCCGGCCCCCACGATACCGATGACCGCTGATTCGCGAAAATTGATATCCAAGCGATACAGCGACAGACCCACGAGACGGGGCAGTACCTGAGACAGGACCCCGAAGTCCAGAACCTGGGCGAAACTGGACCCCGCGGAGCGCAAGGCATCGATCTGGTCTGCGTCGATTTCTTCAATGTCCTCCGCCAGAAGTTTCGCCATGAAACCGATGGTGGCGAACGTCAGCGTCAAGAAGCCAGCGAATGGCCCGAATCCAAACATGGCAACCAGAAAGATCGCCACGATGATTTCATTCAGCGTTCGTGAGATGGCAATGAACCCACGACACAAGAGATAGATCCAGGTGGGCGCCAAGTTGCGCGCTGCCCCGATGGCCACGGGGATCGACAGCGCCACGCCCAGTGCCGTGGACGTGACTGTCATGGTCAAGCTTTCGATGAAACCGCGGCGGATATCCTCCCATCGCGTCGTGAAGTCTGGCTGCAGAAACGCGGCGATGAAGCGGCCACCGCGTTCCAATCCTTCGACCACACGCACCCAGTCGATCTGCAATGACGCCACCCCGATGACCAGGTAAATGACAGCAGACAACCACAAAAGCCAGCGCCAGCGCGCATCGGAAATGAACGGGGGCCTCTTCCAAGTGGTCGGCCACGGTTGCGCATGCGCCGTCATGCTGCTTCCACCTCAGCCTCGAATTCGGCCTCATGCTGCCGCCGTCCATGCTGTGGATGCAGGCGCCGGGTAATTGCACTCCAGTCCTCATCCCCATAAATGCGCGTCAATGTCTCTTGATCGACTTGGGCAGACGGACCATCGAATACGATTTGTCCAGCGCGCAAACCCACGATCCGTGGCAAAAACTCTGTGGCCAATACGACATCATGGATATTGACGATCGCCGCCAGCCCCCGCTCGCGACACAAATCCATGATCAGGCGCATGATCTGCCTGGACGTCTTCGGATCGAGGCTGGCGGTGGGCTCGTCCACCAGTAGCAATTGCGGGTCCTGCATCAATGCGCGGGCGATACCCACCCGCTGCCGTTGACCGCCTGACAGCGCATCGGCGCGCTTGTTTTCCATGCCGGACAACCCTACGCGATCGAGCAGCTCGTACGCCCGCGCGATGTCTTGTGGCGGGAAACGGCGGAACCAGCTGTGCCAAAAGCCCACCTGGCCCAGTCGGCCACTGAGCAGATTCTCCATCACCGTCAATCGCTCGACCAGTGCATATTCCTGGAAAATCATTCCGATGCGCCGCCGCACTGCACGCAGCTTACCCTTCCCCAAGGAAAGGATTTCGGTTCCTGCAAAAACCACGGATCCGCTGGTGGGCTCCACCAGCCGGTTGACACAGCGGATCAGCGTGGATTTACCGGCTCCCGAGGGGCCGATCAGGCCCAACACCTCACCCTCATGCACAGACAGGTTTATGTTGTTGAGGGCCAGATCACCCGTCGGATAACGCTTGCTCAGATCGCGCAGCCGCAACAGGGCCGAGGAATCCTCGGCACGAGTGTTATTTACATGCATAGCTGACATTCATCGCACGGTCGATGTCGCGGACCACCTGCCAAGCCTCCTTGTAAGAAATGGGGATGAATTTTTCCTGGGGCGGCTCGGATTTATTGAATTCTTTGGCCAATTCTGAACCTTCCCAAGGAAACGAGAAAAACGCTTCCTTCACTTTGGTGGCCAGCTCCGGCTTCAGGTTGTACACATAGCCATAGGCCGTGGTCGGAAAGGTTTGTGACTTGTAGATGACCTTGGTGGCGTCTGGCTTCACGACCCCCCGGGCCTCCATACGCTTTTTCACTGAGTTGGCAATGGCTGCGGCGGGATAATCCTTATTGGCTACACCCAAAACCGAATTGTCGTGTTTCCCGCTGAAGACCGGGGTATAGTCCTTACCCGCCTCCATTTTGAACTGATCACGCAGTAATGCCGACGGTGCTTTGAAGCCCGAGTTCGAGGTTTCGGCCGTGAATGCCATTTTCTTACCACGGATATCCTCGATTTTCTCGATGCCGCTGCCAGGGTAGGTGATGATTTCCATCTCGTAGCCGTACGAGCCGTCTTTGCTGGCCATCATCGCAAACGGTACGAAGCCAGCACAGTTCACCGCCAACGGGGTCGATCCCGTGTTGAAGCCTGCGACATGCAGGCGGCCCGCGCGCATCGCCTCGATCTGCGCGGCATTGCTCTGCACCGGGAAGAATTGCACCCGCTTGCCCGTGGCTTTCGACAGATGCTGGATGAAACCATCCCACACCTTTGCATAAACCGACGGATCTTCCACCGGGGTGTAAGCAAACACGAGCACGGCCGGATCGACCCACTCTTTGGGGTCGGTCGGCGTATCGGCCAACAAGTCACCATTGCTGTCTTTGAAGCGCGGGTCCATGGCTTGTGCGCCAAATGACAACGAAACCGCCGCCATCACCAAAGAGTACAGAAAAGCTCGACGCATACACGACGCTCCTGAGGAATATCATTGAGAATCAACCTTCCGAAGCCATACGGATCGATGGCCAAGGACACCACAAGGTGGGCTATTCAATGTTCTCCTCGCCGCATGTCAGCCCTATGACAGAAACCTGACGCCGCTTGCGGTCTCGCCAATCACAGCCAATCTTTCATCCGGTGCCACGCCATGCCCAGCGCCAGCAGCGGCGTGCGCAGCCACGGCCCACCGGGAAAGGACCAGTGCCGCAGCTGGGCATACACATCCCAGCGCTCGGTTTGCGCGCACACCGCCTCGGCCAGCACGCGCCCGGCCAGCCCGGTGAGCGCGACGCCATGGCCGCTGAAGCCCTGCAGGTAATAGATGCGGTTGCCCACGCGGCCGAAGTCTGGGGCGCGGTCCATCGTGATATCGACAAATCCGCCCCACAAATGCGTCAGCCGTACGTCCCGCAGCTGAGGGAACACCTTCTGCATGCGGCGCTGCATGGTGTCGCGCAGCCGCGGCGGTGTCA
>CALEDU010000234.1 GCA_937949455.1 uncultured Tepidimonas sp.
GCCGCTGAGCGTGTGCCCAGCGTGCGGCGCGGCAACGTTTCGCAAACGGCTGACGGCCGCAGGCTTTCAGCTCAAGGGAACCGGCTGGTATGTGACCGATTTCCGCAACGGCAGCGGGGCTGCGTCGCCCGCTACCGCCGGAGCAGCCGCCACAGCGACGGCCAGTGCGGGCGCGGCGACCGATGGCGCTGCGGGCTCCACCCCATGCGGGGCAGCCTGTGCCTGTCATTGATCGGGCCCGCGTGGTCGGTGCTCTGCGGCGATGGCTGCTCGCAGGGCTGCTGGTGCTCGTCCCCCTGATCGTCACCCTCTGGGTGCTCGACTGGGTGGTCTCGACGCTGGACCAAACACTCAATATCCTGCCCGAAGCCTGGCAGCCCGAGCGCTGGCTGGGCATGCGCGTGCCCGGCATGGGGGTGGCGCTGGCACTGGCCATCGTGCTGGGCATCGGCGCACTGGCATCCAACTACGTCGGCAACCAACTGGTCGCGTGGTGGCATGCACTGCTGCAGCGCATCCCGGTGGTGCGCTCGATCTACTCCGGCGTCAAACAGGTCTCTGACACCCTGCTGTCCGAGAAAGGCAATGCCTTTCGTCAGGCGCTGCTGGTGCAGTGGCCGCGCGAGGGCATGTGGACCATCGCCTTCCTAACCGGCGCGCCCGGGGGAGACGTCGCGCGCCATCTGACACCGCAAGACTATCTCAGCGTCTATGTGCCCACCACGCCCAATCCCACCGGCGGTTACTTCGTGATGGTGCACCGCCGCGATGTCGTGCCGCTGGCCATGACGGTGGATGAGGCGCTGACATACGTCATTTCCATGGGCGTCATCGTGCCCGGTGGCCGCAAGGGTTCGCCCCCCGCGCCTGCAGCAGCGGCTCCTGGGTCAGTCTGAGTCCCGTTCGATTCCTCTCCATTCAAGGTTTTTCCATGCACATGCGCACCACCTACTGCGGTCTGGTGACCGAGGCCCTGATGGGGCAAACCGTGACCCTGTGTGGCTGGGTCAATCGGCGCCGTGACCACGGCGGCGTGATCTTCGTCGATCTGCGTGATCGCGAAGGCACCGTGCAGGTGGTCTGCGACCCGGACCGCCCAGAGATGTTTGCCACTGCGGAGGGGCTGCGCAATGAGTTTTGCATCCAGGTCAAGGGTGTGGTGCGCGCGCGTCCGGATGGCACGGTCAACGCGTCGATTCGCAGCGGCCGCATCGAGGTGCTGTGCCACGAGATCACCGTGCTCAACCCGAGTGTGACGCCACCCTTCCAGCTCGACGATGAGTACCTGTCTGAGACCACGCGCCTGACGCACCGTGTGCTGGACCTGCGTCGCCCCACCATGCAGCGCAATCTGATGCTGCGCTATCGCGTGGCAATGGAGGTGCGCAAGTTTCTGGACGCCCATGGCTTCATCGACATCGAAACCCCGATGTTGACCAAGAGCACACCCGAGGGTGCGCGCGACTACCTCGTGCCCAGCCGCGTACACGACGGCCATTTCTTTGCGCTGCCGCAGTCGCCGCAGCTGTTTAAACAGCTGTTGATGGTGGCTGGTTTCGACCGCTACTACCAAATCACCAAGTGCTTCCGCGACGAGGACCTGCGCGCCGACCGTCAGCCGGAATTCACACAGATCGACATCGAGACCTCGTTTCTGACCGAGCAGGAAATCCGCGACCTGTTCCAGGGCATGATCAAGACGGTGTTTGCCAACACCATCGGGGTCGATCTGGGCGAGTTCCCGGTCATGCCCTACGCCGAGGCGATGGCGCGTTACGGCTCGGACAAGCCCGATCTGCGTGTCAAGATGGCGTTCACCGAGCTGACCGACGCGGTCAGGGATGTGGACTTCAAGGTGTTTTCGGCCCCGGCGCAAATGCCTGGCGGGCGCGTCGTCGCCCTGCGCGTGCCTGGCGGTGGTCAGCTCTCGCGCAGCGAGATCGATGCCTACACCGAGTTCGTCAAGATCTACGGTGCCAAGGGGTTGGCCTGGATCAAGGTGAACGATCTGGCCGCCGGCCGCGACGGACTGCAGTCGCCCATTGTCAAAAATCTGCATGACGCTGCCCTGCAAGCCATCCTGCAGCGCAGCGGCGCGCAAAGTGGCGATCTGCTGTTCTTTGGTGCCGACAAGGCCAAGATCGTCAACGACGCCATCGGCGCGCTGCGCGTCAAGATTGGCCACAGCGAGTTCGGCCGCAAAAATGGCCTGTTCGAGGACCGCTGGGCGCCGCTGTGGGTGGTGGATTTCCCCATGTTCGAGTACGACGAGGACGAAGGCCGTTGGGTGGCAGTGCACCACCCGTTCACCGCGCCCAAGGACGGCCACGAAGACCTGATGGACACCAACCCCGGGGCGTGTCTGGCCAAGGCCTATGACATGGTGCTCAACGGCTGGGAGCTGGGTGGCGGATCGGTGCGTATCCACCGTGCCGATGTGCAGAGCAAGGTGTTTGCCGCGCTCAAAATCGGCCCTGAAGAGGCGCGCGCCAAGTTTGGCTTTTTGCTTGACGCGCTGCAGTATGGCGCCCCCCCGCACGGCGGGCTGGCCTTTGGGCTGGACCGCTTGATTACCCTGATGACGGGGGCCGAGTCGATCCGCGACGTCATCGCATTCCCGAAGACGCAGCGCGCGCAGTGCCTGCTAACGCACGCGCCCAGTCCCGTGGACGAGAAGCAACTGCGCGAGTTGCATATCCGCCTGCGCAACCCGCAACCGGCGTGATACAGTGGACAACGAATGCAATCACAGGAGGCCTCTTATGACCGATGACACGCTGCAACCCAAAGACAAGCTCGTCGCCGACCTGAAGGTGGTCGTGGCGGACGCGGAGGAACTGCTGGCGGCCACCGCCCATTCGACAGGGGAGAAGGTGGCTGAGCTGCGCGAGCGGCTGCAGGAGAATCTGCGTACGGTGCGCTACCGCCTGGCCGACGCCGAAGCAGCCCTGCGTGAGCGCACGCGCGAGGTCGCCAAGGCGACCGATCATTATGTGCACGAGCACCCCTGGAAAGCCATTGGCGTGGCCGCTGGTATCGGTTTGCTGGTGGGTATGCTGATCGGCCGTCGCTGATCCATCGCAGCAGGGGCGCTTGTCGCGTTGTGAGCCAACGGCATGGCACAAAACCAAGAGTCGGCGCACCGAGCGGCCGCTGAGCCGCTGGGGTCTGCCGTGCGGGGCTGGCTGTACGACACCGCCGAGTTGCTGCGGGTGCGCCTGGCGCTGCTCGGCGTCGAAGCGGCCGAACATGTCCAGGCCGTGGCCGAAGCGATGGGTGCCGCAGTGGCCGCTGCTGTGCTGTTGACCCTCGGGCTGGGTTTTTTGGCCGTGCTGCTGACGGTGTTGTTTTGGGAGGGTCACCGCTTGCTCGCCCTGGCAGTCTTTACTGCGGTCTTCCTGACGCTGGGGAGCGTGGCGCTTGCGTGGGCGCAGCGCCGCTTGCGCGGAATACGCTGGTTTGCGGCCAGTGCTGCAGAACTGGCCCGGGACATGGAGCGTCTGCGTGGCCGGGGTTGATGTGCGCCATCGTCTGACTGCGCGCCGGCAGATGTTGCAGCAGCGATCGGCCGAGCTGCGCGAGCGCTTGGTCATACACGGTGCTGCTCTGGCGCCGGTGGTGGATTGGGCGGATCGGGTGCGCCAAGGATGGCGCTGGATGCGTGCCCATCCCTGGGTGCCTCTGGTCGGCGCAGTGGTGGTGACCCTGCGGCGTCCCCGGCTAGTCTGGCGCGGAGCCAGGTGGGCGTGGCGAGGGTGGCGGCTTTGGCAGCGCTATGGCCTGTGGCTCGAGAGCGCTGGTCTGCGACCAGGACGTCGCTTTACTGGGACAGACCGTCGAGCGGGAAGTTCCTGACCACCAGAGGCAGACCGATACAATGTCAGGTAACGCTTAGGCAGGACACGTTCCATGTTCGTCATCGTCGGCTGGCTGGTGGCCATCGGTTGTATTTTCGGTGTTTTCATCATCCACGGTGGCAACATCGGGGTCATCATGAAGGCGCTGCCTTTCGAGATGGTCACCATCTTTGGGGCAGCGATCGGGGCTTTCATTGCCGGCAACCTCATGAAGGTGCTCAAGGGTGTTGGCCGCGGGTTGGGGGCTTGCTTCAAAGGCTCCAAGTACACCAAGGCCCGCTTCATGGATCTGCTGGCGCTGTTGTTCGATATTTTGCAGAAAGCCCGCAAGGAAGGGCTGATGGCGATCGAAGGGGATGTGGAAAATCCCGAGCAGTCACCGCTGTTTCAGAAATATCCGACGATTGCGAGCGATCACCATACGGTCGAGTTCATCACCGACTATCTGCGCTTGATGGTGTCGGGCAACCTCAATGCTCACGAGATCGAAGCCATCATGGATGCCGAGCTGGATACCCACCATGCCGAGGAGCATGCGGCGGTCGCTGCCCTGCAGCGCCTTGCGGGCGCACTACCCGCGTTTGGTATCGTGGCGGCGGTGCTGGGCGTGGTCAACACGATGGGCTCGGTTGGTCAGCCGCCTGCCGTGTTGGGCGGCATGATCGGCTCGGCACTGGTTGGAACCTTTCTGGGTATTTTGCTGGCCTATGGCTTTGCAGAGCCCTTGGCCAGTTTGCTCGAGCAAAAGGTCGAAGAGGGCAGCAAAGAGTTTCAGTGCATCAAGACGACCTTGCTGGCCAGCATGCAAGGCTATGCGCCGATGACGGCCATCGAGTTCGGGCGCAAGGTGCTCTTCTCCACCGAACGGCCCTCGTTCAGCGAGCTCGAGGCCCACGTCAAGAAAAAGTGAGCGCGCCAGCCTGATACCCCGCTCATCACCCCGCATCCACTCGCCCCATGGCCTCTTCCGGCAAACCGCTGCAGCCCATCATCGTCAAGCGCGTCAAAAAAGGCGGGCATGGCGCGCATGGGGGCGCATGGAAGATCGCCTATGCCGACTTCGTGACGGCGATGATGGCCTTTTTTTTGCTGATGTGGCTGCTGGGCTCGACCACCGAGGGGGACCGCAAGGGGCTAGCGGACTACTTCAACCAGCCGCTGAAGGTGATGCTCTTTGGCGGGCCTGGCTCGGGCGGGGCCAACAGCATACTGGAAGGCGGGGGCGACGACCTGACCAAGAGTGTGGGCGAGGTTGCCAGCGGCAACATCGAGGAAAAGGTGCGTGAGCTGGGGTCCCAGCTCGCCCGGGCCGAGGCGGTCCGTCAAGACAAACAGCGCATCGCCACCTTGCGGGACAAGATCGAGAACATCATCAATCTCAACCCCCAACTGGCCGAGTTCAAAAACCAGATCCGCCTGGAAATGGTGCAGGACGGCCTGAACATCCAGATCGTCGACGACCAGCGCCGGGCCATGTTCGATACGGGCAGCGCGCTGGTCAAGCCCTA
>CALEDU010000235.1 GCA_937949455.1 uncultured Tepidimonas sp.
GGACAACCCGGCGCTGGCGCAGCGCTTTGGTGCCGAGTGGCAACAAGCGCAGGAGGAGCTGGAGCTGGTCGAAGGCGCCACCCCGCCGTTCGAGCACGCGGCGTTTCTGGCCGGCACGCAGACGCCAATGTTTTTCGGCTCGGCGATCAACAACTTTGGCGTCAAGGAGGTGCTCGACGCGCTGGTGGAGCTGGCCCCGCCGCCAGGGCCCAAGCCCGCGCTGCAGCGCGAGGTGGCGCCGACCGAGCCGAAGTTCAGCGGCGTGGTGTTCAAAATCCAGGCCAACATGGATCCGGCGCACCGCGACCGCGTGGCCTTTGTGCGCGTGGCCAGCGGCCGCTTCGAGCGCGGCATGAAGCTGCGCATCACCCGCACCGGCAAAGAGTTCAAGCCGAACACGGTGGTCTCATTCCTGTCGCAGCGGCGCGAGCTGCTGGAGGAAGCCTACGCCGGCGACATCATCGGCATCCCGAACCACGGGCTGCTGCAGCTGGGCGACACGCTCTCCGAAGGCGAGGCGCTGCAGTTCACCGGGCTGCCGTTCTTTGCGCCAGAGATCATCCGCAGCGTCGAGGTGGCCGACCCGCTGCGCACCAAACAGCTGCGCGCTGGCCTACAGCAGCTCGGTGAAGAAGGCGCGATCCAGGTCTTTCGGCCGATGGCGGGCTCGGTGCTGCTGCTCGGCGCGGTGGGGCAGTTGCAGTTCGAGGTGGTGCAACACCGGCTGCTGACCGAATACGGCGTCAAGGCGCGTATCGCTCCAAGCCCCTACCATGTGGTGCGCTGGGTGACCTGCCCGCCAGACGACGGTGGCGAGGTGGAACTCAAGCGCTTCATCGACGCCAACCTGCACCGCATGGCGTGGGATGCCGTGGATGCACCGGCCATCCTGCTCGACCACGCCGCCACGCTGCGCGCGGTGGAGGGCAACTGGCCCAAGATCCGCTTCCATGCGATGCGCGAACACGCCGGACTGGTGTTCCATTCCGCCGCCTAAGGGTCCGCAGCGATGAGGCTGTTCGCCCCGCTCTACGATCGTGCGCTGCGGTGGGCACGCCACCCGCGCGCGCCGCGCTATCTGGCAATGCTGAGCTTTGCCGAGTCGTCGTTCTTTCCGGTGCCGCCGGATGTGATGCTGGTGCCCATGGCGCTGGCCCAGCCGCAGCGCGCATGGTCGCTGGCGTGGCTGACCACCTGGGCCTCGGTGCTGGGGGGGCTGACCGGCTACCTGATCGGCTGGCTGGCATTCTCGGCCATCGAGCCGTGGCTGCGGGGCACCCACTACTGGCCGGCCTACCAGCAGGCGGTGGCGGTGTTCGACGCTTGGGGTATCTGGGCGGTCTTCATCGCCGGCTTTTCGCCAATTCCGTACAAGGTGTTCACCATCGCCGCCGGGGCGCTGGCGATGCCGCTGCTGCCGTTCGCGCTGGCCTCGCTCGGCGGCCGGGGGGCGCGCTTCTTTCTGGTGGCTGCGCTGATGCGCTGGGGCGGCGCACGCATGGAGCCGCTGCTGCGCCGCCACATCGACCGCATCGGCTGGGCGGTGGTGGTCTTGGTGGCAGTGGTCGGTGCAGTCTGGTCTGGGCTGCGGTGACTAGACGCCGGCGTCGCGCAGCCAGCGCTCGATGGCGCGCGGGTAGATCAGGTGCTCCTGCGTCAGTACGCGCGCGGCCAGCGCCTCGGGCGTGTCACCGGGCAGGATCGGCACCACCGCCTGCTCCAGGATCGGGCCGTGGTCCAGCTCCGCCGTCACCAGGTGCACGGTGGCACCAGCAAACCGGCAGCCGGCTTCGAGGGCGCGCTGGTGCGTGTGCAGCCCGGGGAAGGCTGGCAGCAGCGACGGGTGGATATTGAGCAGCCGCCCGGCGAAGCGCTGCACGAAACCGGGCGTGAGGATGCGCATGAAGCCGGCCAGCACCACCAGCGCCCGTCCGTCGGGATCGAAGCGCGCGATCGCTTCGGCAAGCGCCGCATCGAACGCCTCACGGCTGGGGTAAGCCTTGTGGTCCACCACTGCGGTCGGCAGGCCCTCGCCGGCCGCCCAAGCCAGCCCCTTGGCGTCGGGCCGGTTGCTGATGACGGCAGCGACGAACGCGCCATGGCGCTCGCGCCAGCGCTGCGCCTGCGCCGCGCGCACGATGGCCTGCATGTTGCTGCCGGTGCCGGAAATCAGAATCACCAGCGGGCGAGGGGTCGGTCGGGGAGCGTCGCTCATAGCCCGGCAGTGTAGCGGCTGGCGCTGTCGCGTCCACCGACAGCGCAAAACCGAACGGTCGGACATGAACAGGCCTTTACGCCCCCCACCAGCCAGCGCGCCACCCCCACACGCCCACGGCCAACGCTGCCAGCAGCGGCACCAGCCAGCGCCAGGGCGAGGGCGTATCGGCATCCGGATCGGCCCCGCCGCGCTGCGCCCCGGGGGGCAGCGTGGCCAGTGCAGTCAGCCGCACGCCGAAAGGGATGCTGATGCGGGCGCGAATGTTTACGGCCCAGCCGTTGGCATCCAGCAGCGGACCGATGTTGCGCTGCCGCAGCTTCAGCCATGCCAGCAACACCGACGGCCCCGAGATCAGCCCCATCAAGCCCAGCACGGCAAGCGGCATCTGCCACCACGCCAGTTGCAAA
>CALEDU010000236.1 GCA_937949455.1 uncultured Tepidimonas sp.
GCCGTTTTGCGGTGCCAACCCAGGGGTGGAGCCGGTGCAGTGGCTGGCCGAGCCCGACGCTGCGGTGTCGCTGGCGCTGCTGCCGCTGCGGCGCGCGCCGGACGCGCCCGCCTTTGGGCTGCTCGTGTTGGCCTCGCCCGATGCGCGCCGGTTCCAGGCCAGCGCGGGGACCGAGTTTCTGGCCCGCATCGGCGACCAGGCCGCCGCAGCGTTGAGCCGCCTGCTGCCGGCAACGGACTGACCGGGCCGGTGCCGCGCCGCAGCCCGCCATGGATGCGCTGACCGATGATCTGGCGTTGGTCACGGATTATCTGACCCATGTCCGGGTGGAAAAGCGGCTGGCCGCACGCACCCAGGCGCTGTATGCCGAGCATCTGCGCGAGCTGTATCGCCGTGCGCAGGCCGAAGGCACCGACCTGAGGAGCGTGACCCCCGCCCAGGTGCGCCGCTGGGTGGCGCAATTGCACGCGGCTGGCCGGCAGCCGCGCGGCATCGCCTTGGTGGTATCGAGCTGGCGCGGGCTGTATGACTGGCTGGGGCGCACGGGGCACATCGACCGCCACCCTCTGCAGGGGGTGCGGCCGCCCAAAGCGGGCAAGCCGCTGCCTAAAGCCCTGACGGTGGAAGAGGCTTTGCGACTCGCGCACGGCCCGGCGCTGGCAGCACCCGACGACCGCACCGACCAGTCGCTTGGGGAGGCGCAACGCCGCTGTGACCGAGCCATGGTGGAGCTGCTCTACGGCAGCGGCCTGCGCCTGGGGGAACTGCTCGGACTGGATGTGCAGGCCAGCCCCGCTGCCCGGGGGTGGATCGATCCCGAAGCGGGCGAAGCCCATGTGTGCGGCAAGGGGGGCAAATGGCGCATGGTGCCAGTCGGCGGCCCGGCCCTGACGGCGCTGGCCGATTGGTTGGCGGTACGCGCGCAGCTGCTGCGGATGCCGGACGAGCCGGCGCTTTTCCTCGGTGCCCGTGGCGAGCGGCTCACCCCGCAGGTAGCGCGCCGTCGTCTGGCGGCCTGGGCGGCCGAGGCTGGCGTGCCCGTGCATGTGCACCCCCATATGCTGCGGCACAGCTTTGCCAGCCATGTGCTGCAGTCCAGTGGCGATCTGCGCGGGGTGCAGGAATTGCTGGGTCACGCCTCTATCGCCAGCACCCAGGTTTACACGCGGCTCGACTTTCAACACCTCAGCCGGGTGTACGAGGCCGCCCACCCGCGGGCGCGTCACGGTGCCGAGGCGGCGCCGGGCGCAGGCGGGGAGGATTTTGAGCCGTCCACCGATTTGTCCCCTTCTTCGGGTAACCCCGATGGACTCTCAGGTATCCCGGTGCGCGACAATGAACCGCGTGATGAAGGGTGACGGGGAGTGACAACCCGACCCTACCTCGCATTCTTCACATTGGCAGGAGACCGATCCATGATAGCCCTCCGGCGCACGCTGACACTGTTTTTTGCATCACTGGCCTTCGCTGCGGCGGCCCAAGCGGCCGACGCCATCAAGGTCGTCTACCATCTGAGCGAGGGGATCCCCCAGGCCTCGCGCGCGGTCCAGAACATCCGCAACCACCTGGCGGCCGACCCGTCGGCCAAAATCGTCGTCGTCACGCACGGCCTGGGCGTCGACTTTCTGCTCGAAGGCGCCTCCAACCAGATGGAGCAGCCCTTTGCCGGTGCGGTGGCCGATCTGTCCAACCGGGGTGTCGAGTTTCGCGTCTGCAACAACACCTTGGTGGCGCGCAAGATCGATGCGGCCAAGCTGTTGCCGGAAACCAAAATCGTGCCCTCCGGTGTAGCCGAGGTCGCGCGGCTGCAGGCGCGCGAGGGCTTCGTCTACCTGCGGCCCTGAGAGTCTGCCGCTCGGGGTGGGACAATCCACCCCTTATGAAGACGATCCGACTCAAGGCGGGCAAGGAGCGCTCGCTGCTGCGCCGTCACCCCTGGGTATTCGATGGGGCCATCGACCGGGGTCGGGCCGATCCTGGCGAGACGGTGCGCGTGGAAAGTGCCGATGGGCGTTTTCTGGCTTGGGGGGCATATGCGCCCAGCTCCAAGATTCGGGTGCGCGTCTGGAGCTTCGACGAGGCCGAGCGCATCGATGCGGCGTTCTTCGAGCGACGGCTGCGCGCAGCCGTCGCTCTGCGCGAAAGGCTGGCCATCGACAGCGACGGGGTGCGGCTGGTGCACGGGGAGTCCGATGGCCTGCCGGGATTGGTGGTCGACCGGTATGGGGATGTTCTCGTGGCGCAGTTTGGCAGCAGCGGTGCCGAGCGGCACAAAGCCTGGATTGCCGATGCGCTGCTGCGGGTGACGGGCCTGAGTCGCCTGTACGAGCGCTCGGACGCAAGCGTGCGCCAGCTCGAAGGCCTGCCGCCGGTGACCGGTTGGCTGCGCGGCGATGGGCCCACCGAATGCGTGATCCGAGAAAACGGCTGGCGCTTGAGTCTGGATGTGGCCGAGGGTCACAAGACGGGCTACTACCTGGATCAGCGCGACAGTCGGCGTGACTGCGCCGAGCTGACGCGGCGCTTCGGTTTTGGCGAGGTGCTCAACTGCTACAGCTACACCGGCGGCTTTACGGTGGCAGCGCTGGCTGGGGGCGCGCGCCATGTGACCTCCATCGATTCCTCCGGCCCGGCGCTGCAGCGCGCGCGGCGCAATGTGGCGCTCAATGGCTTCGATGCGGCGCGCTGCACCTTTTTGGATGCCGATGTCAACGCCAGCCTGCGCGCCTTTTGGGCCGCGGGGCGGCGCTTCCACGCCATCGTGCTCGATCCGCCCAAATTGGCGCCATCCGCCGCGCACCTGGAGCGTGCCGCACGCGCCTACAAGGATGTCAACCGCTTGGGCTTCAAGCTCCTGGAGCCCGGCGGTGTCCTGTTCACTTACTCGTGTTCCGGCGCGGTCGGGGTGGAGCTGTTTCAAAAAATCGTGGCCAGCGCCGCGCACGAGGCGGGCGTGGAGGCGACCCTTCTGGCGCGCCATGGCGGTGCCCCCGATCACCCGACGGGGCTGGCCTTCCCTGAAGGCGAGTATCTCAAGGGCTTGGTGGCCTGGCGCCGGCCCTGATGGCGGGCAGACCTTGACCCTCCCGCTACACTGATGACATGGCACTCATTCCTACGACCATCCTGACGGGTTTTTTGGGTTCAGGCAAGACCACACTGCTCAAGCGCATCCTCACCGAAGCGCATGGCCAGCGCATCGCCGTCATCGAAAACGAATTCGGCGAAGAAAACATCGACAACGACATCCTGGTGGCCGACACCGAGGAGCAGATCATCCAGATGAGCAACGGCTGCGTCTGCTGCACCATCCGCGAGGATCTGCGCAGCACGCTGTCGCTGCTGGCGGCCAAGCGGCGCCAGGGCCAACTGTCGTTCGATCGTGTGGTGATCGAGACCACGGGCCTGGCGGACCCGGGGCCGGTGGCGCAGACCTTCTTCATGGACGACGAGGTGGCCGAGAGCTTATTGCTCGATGCGATCGTGACGCTGGTGGATGCCAAGCACGCCCAGCAGCAGCTCGACGACCGACAAGAGGCTCGCCGGCAGGTCGGCTTCGCGGATCAGATCTTC
>CALEDU010000237.1 GCA_937949455.1 uncultured Tepidimonas sp.
CAGGAGCGTGCCCTCGCAGTCCTTGCCGCAGACGCGCAGGAAGTCATTGTTGGCCACGCCATGGGTCTGGTAGATCTTGCCGTTGAAGCCGCGCTCTTTGAGGGTCTTTTGCGGCAGGGCGGCGGGGGTTCCCGCTCCAGCAATCAGCACGGCGTCGGGCCGTGCCGAGACGATCTTGAGCACCTGCCCGGTCACGGACGTGTCGGATCGGTTGTAGCGCTCGTTGGCCACGATCTGCAGCTTTTTGAGCCCCGCGGCCTTGACGAACTCTTGGTACCAGCCTTCACCGTAGGCATCGGCAAAACCGATGAAAGCCACATTGCGCACCCCGTTGTCGGCCATGTGGGTGGCGATGGCCATGGCCATCAAGATGTCGTTCTGCGGGGTTTTGAACACCCAGCGCTTTTTGTTGTCGACCGGCTCGACGATACGCGCCGATGCGGCCATGGAAATCATGGGGACCTGCGCTTCGGCCACGACATCGATCATGGCCAGCGAATTGGGCGTGGTGGTCGAGCCGATGACGACATCGACCTTGTTTTCGCTGATCAGCTTGCGGGTGTTGGTGACGGCCGCCGTGGTATCGCTGGCGTCGTCGAGCACGATGTAGTTAACCTTCTCGCCGCCAATGGTCTTGGGCATGAGGGAGAGGGTGTTCTTCTCCGGAATGCCGAGCGAGGCGGCGGGCCCGGTGGCCGAGACGGTGACGCCGACCGTGATGTCGGCCCAGACGGCGCTGGTCAGGCCGGCGACGGCAGCCAAAGCGAGCAAGCGTTTGCGTAGGGTCATGAAAGTCTCCTCGAGTGGGTGGGGAAATCGGCTGGCGGGACAAGCCGGCCAACGGGTGCTCGTTGTAACGTGCGCGGCGCGCGCATGTCAACGCTCATCGAAACTCAGCACCAGGCGCTCGCTTACCGGGTGGGATTGGCAGGTGAGCACGAAGCCGCGCGCCACCTCATCGTCGGTCAGGCCGAAGTTGCGCTCCATCGTCACGCGGCCTTCGAGCACTTTGGCACGGCAGGTGCTGCACACGCCGCCTTTGCAGGAGTAGGGCAGGTCCAGCCCGGCCTCCAGCGCCGCATCCAACACCGCTTCGCCAGCACCGATGGACACTTCGTGCTGCTTGCCGTCCAGCACCACGATGGCCTGGGCGGCGGCCTGTGCCGGCGCACGCGCGCCCGCCGCATCGACGTCGGCCTGCACTTTGGCGGCCTGCGCCGCCCCGGTGGTGAAGCGCTCGGTGCGGATGCGCTGGGCGGGCACACCCGCGGCCAGCAGCGCCCGCTCGGTGGCCTGGATCATGGCCTCTGGCCCGCAGATGAAAACCTCGTCCATGCTGGCGGGCGGCAGCAGCGCGTCCATGATGGCGCGCACCTTGGCCTCGTCCAGCCGACCCTGCAGCAAGTCCACCTCCTGCGCCTGACGCGACAGCACATGGATCATGGTGAAACGGTCCGGATAGCGGTCTTTGAGGTCCTGCAGCGCCTCGTTGAACATGATGGTCGCCGTGCGCCGGTTGCCATAGACCAGGGTGAATTTGGACTCGGGCTGCTCCTCCAGCGTGCTGGCGGCGATGGACAGGATCGGCGTGATGCCCGAGCCAGCGGCAAAGCCCACGCGGTGCAGGGCGCGCGGGCGCTGGACCGTGAAGCGCCCCTCGGGTGGCATCACCTCCAGCCGCTGGCCGGGGCGCAGCGCGGTGACCGCCCAGTTGGAGAAGCGTCCCCCTTGGACGGGCCGAATACCGACCTCCAGCTCGCCTTGCCGCTCCAGGCGCGAACGCGGACTGCAGATGGAGTAGTTGCGGCGCAGCTCCTGTCCATCCAAGCGGGTGCGCAGGGTCAGGTACTGGCCAGGCTCGAAGCGGAAGGTCTCGCGCAGCGGGCGCGGGATGTCGAAGGTGACGGCCACGGAGCCAGCGGCTTCGGGGCTGACACGCTTGACGGTGAGTTCGTGGAAATGGGGAACGCTCATGGAACCCTCGACGATCGGTAGGGGGTCAATGGGGTTTGAAGTGATCGAACGGTTCGCGGCAATCCAGACACTGCCACAGCGCTTTGCAGGCGGTGGAGCCGAAGTGCGATAGCTCGCGGGTGTGGGTGGAGCCGCAGCGCGGGCAGACGACCGGCTCGGGCGCGCGCGGCACGAAGCGCACGATGCGCTCGCCCAATCCGGCACCCTCGGCGCTGCAGCGACCGGGCGGGGCGATGCCGTAGGCGCGCAGCTTGTCGCGCGCCGCCTCGGTCATCCAGTCCGTGGTCCAGGCAGGTGCCAATTGCGTCGTCACACGGGCCGGCACGCCCAGCCGCTGCAGGGTGGCGCGCACGTCGTCTTCGATCTGCCCCATGGCCGGGCAGCCGCTGTAGGTGGGCGTGATGACCACCTCGACCAGCGCCGGATCGTCGGCAGCGGGGCGCACCTCGCGCAGGATGCCCATCTCGGCCAGCGTGACGACGGGGATTTCCGGGTCGGTCAGGCCATCGAGGGCGGCGCGCACCCGTGCGAGCGACTCGTCGGTGACAGGCATGGCGGCGGCAGTGGACATGGCCAGGATCCCATTCACCATATCGCGCCGGGGTGGGCCCGCGCGACCGACTGCATCTCGGCGAGCAGGTAGCTCAGGTGCTCGGAGTGCAGGCCATTTTTGCCCTCGGGCATATACCCCTGATCGGACGGGACGCGCAGCGTGGCCTCTTGCAGGGTGGCGGTGACGGTGGCGCGCCAGGCGTCGCGCAAACCGGCCACGTCCACACCCACGCCGGCCTCCACCGCCGCACGTTCGAAGTCGCTGGGTGCCCAGAATTCCTGCGTGTAGGGCATCAAATGGTCGAAGGCGGCTTGCATGCGCGCATGCGAGGTATCGGTGCCGTCGCCCAGCCGCACCACCCAGTCACTGGCATGGCGCAGGTGGTAGCGCGCCTCCTTGAGCGACTTGGCAGCGATCGCCGCCAGCGGCTCGTGGCGGCTGTCCTGCAACGCATCCCACAGCGGCACCATCAGCGCGCTGTAGAGGAAGTTGCGCGCCAGCGTCACGCCCCAGTCCATGTCGCCTTGCGCATAGCCAACGCGCGCCTGGCTGGCCGGCAGCTCCAGCAGCACATAGTTGCGAAACTCGGGGGCGTCGCGAAAGTAGGCCAGCGTGTCCTCGGTGACATCGCCCCCCTGCAGCCGGGCGACCTCCTGGTACAACAGGCGGGCCTGGCCGATCAGATCCAGCGTCTGGTTGGTCAGCGCCAAATCCTCCTCCAGCACGGGGCCGACGCCGCACCACTGGCTGTTGCGTTGGCCCAGCACCAGGGCATTGTCGCCCAGGTGCAGCAGATAGTCGACCAGCACGGTCGTGTCGGTGGCCACGGCGTCCATCACATATGCCCCACTTCTTCGGGAATCTCGTAGAAGGTCGGGTGGCGGTAGATCTTGTCGGCCGAGGGCTCGAAAAACTCGCCCTTGTCCGAGGGCCGGCTGGCGACGATCGCCGCCGAGGGCACGACCCAGATGCTGACGCCCTCCTGGCGGCGGGTGTAAATATCGCGCGCCATCTGCAGCGCGTGCTCGGCGTCGGCGGCGTGCAGGCTGCCGCAATGCTTGTGCTCCAGGCCCTGCTTGCTGCGCACGAAAACCTCCCACAGCGGCCAGTCTTTGAGGGC
>CALEDU010000238.1 GCA_937949455.1 uncultured Tepidimonas sp.
GGCGACGCGCATGCCGAAGGCCCGACCGTAGCCAGCGACGATCTGGCCGATCCGGCCATAGCCCCAGATGCCCAGTGTGCGCCCGCGCAGCACCTGGCCCAGCCCAAAGTTGGGCGGCATGGACGCAGCCTTGAGCCCCGACTGTTGCCAGGCCCCGTGCTTGAGGTGGCTGACATATTGCGGAATGCGCCGCATGGCAGCCATGATCAAGGCCCATGTCAGTTCGGCGGGCGCTACGGGATCGCCCACCCCTTCGGCCACGGCCACCCCGTGCTCGGTGCACGCTTGCACGTCGATGTGGGGACCGACCGGACCCGTCTGGGCGATCAGTTTGAGCCGCGGCAGTTTGTCGAGCAACTGGCGCGTGATCTGGGTTCGCTCCCGAATCAGCACGACGATGTCCGCGTCGCGCAAGCGCACCGCGAGCTGGCCCACCCCCTTGACGTTGTTGGTGTACACCTTGGCCGGGTAGGGGTCGAGCTTGTGCGCGCAGGCGAGCTTGCGAACGGCGTCCTGATAATCGTCGAGGATCACGATGTTCATATCAGGCTATTGTGCCGGCCTTGCCGGCGTCCATGTCGGCTCTCCGCACCCGGCAAGGTCATCCCCGCTTGCGCAGCCGGCACAGGAAGAATGTGTCCGTCCACTCGGTGGGCAGCACGCGGCGGGCCAGCACCAAATCCCGGTGCAGGGGCCGCCCGTCCCAGGCCGTCAAACCGGGCAGCGCGGGCAGATCCACCGGCCAAGGCAGCGCTTCTGGCTGCAAGTCGTCCCGCTCGCGCAGCAGCGCATCCAGCACACACTCGTTCTCCTCGGGAGACAGGGAGCAGGTGCTGTAGACCAGCACGCCCCCGGGTTTGAGCGCCTCCGTCGCCGAGCGCAGCAGACGGCTTTGCAGGGCGGCGCTGTTCCGAACTTTTTTCAAGCTCCAGTGCGCCCAAGAGGCTGGGTTGAGTCGCGTGAACTGCGCCTCGGACGAGCAGGGGGCATCCAGCAGCACCCGGTCGAACCGGCCGGGGACCAGACGCCCGACGACCGTGCCGTCTTTCAGATAGAGCTGCGCGTTGCGCACCCCCAGCCGCTGCAAATTGGCCTTGAGGCGAAAGAAGCGCGCCCGCACCGGCTCCACCGCGGCCAGCCGCCCCTGGTTGTTCATGCAGGCGGCGATGAGCGATGTTTTGCCTCCGGGGGCAGCAGCCAGATCCAGCACTTCCTCGCCCGGCTGGGGATCCAGCGCCCAAACCGCCGCCATGCTGGCAATCCCCTGGATGTAGAGGCTCCCATCGGCTGCGAGCGGATGGTGGGTCAGCGTGTCCCGATCGCTTGAAGGCAGACGGAAGACATCCGCAACGCCGACCACCGGCTCCGGACGCAGCGGCACCAAGCCGGCCCACACGGCGGCTGCATCCGGTGCGCGCAACGGGTTGATGCGAAACAGCACCGCCTTGGGCGCGGTGTAGCTGGCGTCCACGCGCGGCCGCCATGCTGGCGGTATCAGCATGTCCAGCCTGTCCGAGAAGGCGGGCGGCAAGGGAGGCAGCCCTGGCTGGGCGGGCGCAGGCGATGCAGTCACGGCGGTCAGGCTCGCGCGCCGCCCTCGTCGATCTGGGCAGCTTCGCGTTCGAGCGTTTCGATGGTTTCTGCGACGGTCAGCCAGCGCTCCTCGACGGCAGCGAGTTCGGCCTCCAGCGCCTTCAGGCGCCGGCCGGCTGCGGCGATGTCGGCGTGGTCGGTGCTGCGGGCGAGCTGTTCGTGCAAAGCGTTTTGCTCGGCCTGCAAGGCGTGTAGGCGTGCCTCCAACGCGCTGCATTCGCGTCGATGGGGTTTGAGGCGTTCGGCCAGCTGCTGGCGGCGCTGCGCTTGTTGACGGCGCCGCTCCTGGGGGGCGAGCGAGGCGGGACGTGGTGCAGCCGCGTCGCGCCCGTCCACGGGCTTGGACAGGGCCTCGCGGCGCTGGCGGGCCACGTCCAGCAAGTGGCGCTGGTAGTCGTCCAGATCCCCGTCGAACGGCGCGAGCCGTCCCTGGCTCACCAGCCAAAACTCGTCGCAAACGGAGCGCAAGAGGGCCCGGTCGTGGCTGACCAGCATCACCGTGCCCTCGAAGGCGTTGAGGGCCATGCCCAGCGCCTCGCGGGTGGTCAGGTCCAGGTGGTTGGTCGGTTCGTCCAGCAGCAGCAGGTTGGGCCGCTGCCACACCAGCAGGGCCAGCACCAGCCGCGCTTTCTCGCCACCGCTCATCGTGCCCACGGGCTGTGTCACGGCGTCGCCACTGAACTGGAAGCTGCCCAGAAAGGTGCGCAGATCCTGCTCGCGGGTGGACTGGCCGATCAGGGTGCCGGCCGCTTCGGCCTCGCGGGCGACGCGCACCAGGTGCTGCAGCGGGTTGTCGTCGGCGCGCAGGATGTCGAGCTCCTGCTGCGCAAAATAGCCGATGCGCAGCCCCTTGCCGGGCACGATGCGGCCGGCCAGCGGCGGCAATGCGCCTGCGATGGTCTTGACCACGGTGGACTTGCCTTGGCCGTTGGCACCCAGAATGCCGATGCGCTGCCCCGGCAGCACACTGCGCCGGATGCCTTGTACGACAGCGCGCGGGGCCCGCCCGTCGGCGCCGGGGTAGCCGGCGGACACGTCGTGCAGCGTGAGCATGGGGTTGGGCAGTGCGTCAGGGCTGGCGAACTCGAATTGAAAATCTGCGTTCGTCAGCACCGGGGCCAGGCGTTCCATGCGGGCCAGTGCCTTGAGGCGGCTTTGCGCTTGGCGCGCCTTGGTGGCCTTGGCCCGAAAGCGGTCGATGAAGCGCTGCAAGTGGGCGATGCGCTCCTGCTGGCGCGCGTAGGCCGCCTGCTGCTGCTCGATCTGCTCGGCGCGCATCTCTTCGAAGCGGCTGTAGTTGCCGCCATAGCGCGTGAGTCGACCTTGGTCCAGGTGCAGGGTGACGCGGGTGACCGCATCCAGAAACTCCCGGTCGTGGCTGATGACGACCAGCGTCCCTTCGTAGCGCTGCAGCCAGTTTTCCAGCCAGACCAGGGCGTCCAGGTCCAGGTGGTTGGTCGGTTCGTCGAGCAACAGCAGATCGCTCGGACACATCAGCGCGCGGGCCAATTGCAACCGCATGCGCCACCCGCCGGAAAACCCGTTGACCGGCTGGTCCCACTCCGCAGGGCCAAACCCCAAACCCAGCATGAGGGCTTGGGCGCGCGCCCGGGCGTCGTGGGCACCAGCGTCGGCCAAGGCGGCGTGCGCCAGCGCGATGGCCTCGCCGTCGCCGCTGGCATCGGCTGCCGCCAGTTGCGCGCGCGCCTCGAGCAAGCGGGTGTCGCCCGCCACCACGAAGTCGGTGGCCGGCTCGGCGGTCTCGGGCATGTCCTGCGCCACATGGCTGATGCGCCAGTGGCGGGGCAGGGTGGCTTCGCCGCTGTCTTCGTGCAGCGCTCCCAGCCACAGCGCAAATAGGCTGGATTTGCCAGCCCCGTTGCGGCCCACCAGGCCCACCTTCTCGCCCGGATGGAGCGTGACGCTGGCACCGTCCAGCACGACCTTGGCACCCCGTCGCAGGGTAACGTCGCGCAAGGTGATCATGGCGTGGCGCGGTGCGGGTCAGGGGGCAGATCGGCCTGAGCAGCGGCAAGCGCATCGCATGTGATCAGCAGCACCGCATCGTCGCCGCCGCTGGTGTGCAGCCAGACCACAGGCAGGGTAGGGAAGGCACGCTCGAAGTGCGCCCGCTCGTGCCCGATTTCCAGCACCAGCACCGCATCTGGGTTCATGTGGTCCAGCGCATGGGCGAGCAGGTGCCGCACGAAGTCCATGCCGTCGTCGCCACCGTCGGGCCCGCCATCCAAGGCCAGCGCCGGCTCGGCGCGGTATTCCGCGGGCAAGGTGTCCATGCGTGCCCGACTGACGTAGGGCGGATTGCACAGGATCAGGTCGTAGCGGTCGTGTAGCGCGGTCCAGCCGTCCGACTGCAACAGGCGGATGCGGTCCTGCAGACCATGGCGTGCGACGTTG
>CALEDU010000239.1 GCA_937949455.1 uncultured Tepidimonas sp.
GGGCACACACCCCGCCCCGCGACGACAGCATCCACGGGTCCCCCGGGTCCGTGGGCCAAAGGATGCACCGGCCTGCGCGACGTCGGGCTAAGATGAGCCAGTAGCAATGCGGCGCGTACCCCAGTCGGTCCAACCTCAGGAGATCCGTGACATGAGCCTTGTAGACACGCAACTCACCT
Organism: uncultured Tepidimonas sp.; assembly: GCA_937949455.1. Taxonomy (GTDB): domain Bacteria; phylum Pseudomonadota; class Gammaproteobacteria; order Burkholderiales; family Burkholderiaceae_C; genus Tepidimonas. The sequence continues at coordinate 180 of CALEDU010000239.1, forward strand.
TTGACGGCCGCGCCTTCATCGACGGCCGCCGCGTCGAGGCGGCCGATGGCCGCACCTTCGACTGCCACTCACCCGTGGACGGTCGGCTGTTGACGACGGTGGCGCGCGGCGGACCCGCCGACATCGACGCCGCGGTCGCCGCTGCGCGTGCGGCGTTCGAGGACCGGCGCTGGGCCGGCAAGGCGCCGGCGCAGCGCAAGCGCGTCCTCATTCGGTTGGCCGAGCTCATTCTGGCGCATGGCGACGAATTGGCCCTCACCGAGACGCTGGACATGGGCAAGCCCCTGCGCTACGCCAAGGGCGTGGACGTCAACAGCGCCGCCAACTGCATCCGCTGGTATGGCGAGGCGGTGGACAAGGTGTATGACGAAATCGCGCCCACGCCCGAGACGGCGCTGGCGCTCATCACGCGCGAGCCGGTCGGTGTGGTGGGGGTCATCGTGCCGTGGAACTACCCCCTGCTCATGGCGGCGTGGAAGATCGCCCCCGCGCTGGCTGCGGGCAATTCGGTCGTGCTCAAGCCCAGCGAAAAATCGCCGCTGACCGCACTGCGGCTGGCGGAGCTGGCGCTGGAAGCGGGCATTCCACCGGGCGTGCTCAACGTCGTGCCGGGCTACGGCCCCGAGGCAGGCAGCGCCCTGGCGCTGCACATGGATGTGGACTGTATCGCTTTCACCGGAAGCACCCGGGTGGGCAAGCAGATCCACATGATGGCCGGGCAGAGCAACCTCAAGCGCGCCTGGACCGAGTTGGGCGGCAAGTCGCCCAACATCGTATTTGCCGACTGCCCAGACCTGGACCGCGCGGTCGAGGCGGCCGTGGGCAGCATCTTTTTCAACCAAGGCGAAAGCTGCAACGCCCCCTCGCGCTTGTTTGTCGAGGCGTCCATCAAAGACGCCTTTCTAGAAAAAGCCCTGGCCCTGGTGCCGCGCTACCAGCCCGCCAATCCGCTGGACAAGGACACCGTCATGGGCGCGATCGTGGACCGCATCCAGCTCGACACCGTGCTGCGCTACATCGAGCAAGGCCAGGCCGAGGGTGCCCGGCTGCTCGCCGGCGGCCAGGCGGTGGAGCCGGTACCCGGCGGCTGCTATGTGCAGCCGACCATCTTCGACGGCGTGACCAACGACATGACCATCGCGCGCGAAGAGATTTTCGGCCCGGTGCTGTCGGTGATCACCTTCACCGACGCGGCGGATGCGGTTCGCCAGGCCAACGCCAACATCTATGGCTTGCAGGCGGCGGTCTGGACGCGGGATCTGAACAAGGCGCATGGGGTGGCGCGGGCCCTGCGTGCGGGCACGGTGCATGTCAACCAGTACGACGAGGACGACATCACCGTGCCGTTCGGCGGCTTCAAGCAAAGCGGGGTGGGGCGTGACAAGTCGCTGCACGCCTTCGACAAATACACCGAGCTCAAGACGACCTGGATCCGCATCGACAGCCCGGTGTGAGCGCGCTCGGCGCGCGGGGGCTGGGCCGGCTATCATGCGCCGCGCATGAATACCCCGCCCACTTCCCACCGCACGGCGATGGTGCCAGGCCCTTGGTGGCTGCGTGGCTTGGCTCGGCTGCCCCTGTCGTGGTTGCGCACAGCCGGTGCGGTGCTGGGTGCCGTGCTGTATCTGGGGGCCATGCGGCGCCGCGCGGTGGTGCACCGCAATTTGGCTTTGTGTTTCCCCCAAGCCAGCCTGGCGCAGCGCCGCCGTTGGGCATGGCAGACATTCCGCCACTTTGGCCAGGCGTTTGTGGATCGGGTGTGGCTGTGGCACGCCCCGCCCGCTGTCGTTGCCCGGCGCGTGCGGCTGGAGGGTGCATGTGACGCGCTGTCCGATCCCGGCCCCCAACTTCTGTACGCGCCACATTTCGTGGGCTTGGATGCGGCTTGGTCCTGCCTGACCCTGGCATTCGAACGCCCGTGGGCGACGATGTACGCCCCGCAGTCCAATCCCACATTGGACGCCTGGGCGCGTCGCGGTCGCGAACGGTTTGGGGCACCGCGCATCGTCTCGCGGCGCGAGGGGGTGCGCGGTTTGATGCGTGCGCTGCGCGAGGGGGCGGCGGTTTTCTTGCTGCCGGACATGGACCTGGGGGCTGCGCAGTCGGTGTTCGTGCCATTTTTCGGCGTACCCGCGGCCACGGTCACCTCATTGCCCCGGCTAGCAGCGGCGGCACATGCGCCGGTCATTCCCGTGGTGGCGCGGTTGGATGCGCAGGGGTATCGGGTGTGGGTGGGCCCAGCATGGGCCAACTACCCCAGCGGTGACGAGGAAGCGGATGCCGCCCGCATGAACCTGGAATTGCAGCGTTGGATTGTCGAATCCCCAGGTCAATACCACTGGCTGCATCGTCGCTTCAAGACGCGCCCGCCGGGGGCTGCAGAGTTGTATTGACATACCGCAATCGGAGTCGCTTTCAGGGCTGGCAGTTTGCCCCAGCGATCTCGCCCGAAGAGTTGACCTCCCGATGGAGGGAATCGTGCGGGTGCCATTCGACACAACGGTTGCGCCCAGCTTGTTTGGCTTGATACATGGCCAAGTCGGCTTGTTGCAGCAGGGCAGTCTCGTCTACCGGCGACGCCTGTGGGAAATAGGTCACCCCGATGCTGGCCGAGACCTGCAGCGTTCCAGCCGGGTCTTCTATGGGGGTCGATGCGGCGTTCAGCAGCCGCTGCACGAGTGACCGAGCATCCTTGGTTTCGCCCAAGTCGGGCAGCAGCACCACGAACTCATCGCCGCCCAGCCGTACGACGGTATCGACTTCACGTACGGCGGCGCGCAGCCGCTGCGCGATTGCCAACAGTAGCCGATCGCCAGCGGCGTGTCCATGCTGGTCATTGATGGCCTTGAAGCCGTCCAGATCCAACATCACGACGGCCAGCAGGGAGCCTTGCCTGCTGCACCGTGCCAGGGCTTGTTGCAGGCGGTCCTGCAGCAGCAGCCGATTGCCCAGTCCCGTCAGCGGGTCATACAACGCGGCGCGGCGCAGCGCGGACTTTTCCTCATAGTCCGAGGTGATGTCGTGGAACACCCCCACAAAGGCCTGCGCTTGGCCATCGCCCCCTCGAACGGCGTTGATGGTCATCCCAGTGGCCATCAGCGATCCATCGCGGCGTCGGTTCCAGATGGTGCCCCTCCACTCGCCCTGTTCGTGCAGGCTTTGCCACATGGCCGCGAAAAAAGCCGCGTCGTGGCGGCCTGAAGCCAGGATGGCCGGCGTATGCCCGACTACCTCGTCGCGCGTGTAGCCGGTCAGGCGACAAAAGGCGGGGTTGACACGGACGATGTGCCCCTCGGCGTCCGTGACCAAAATGGCCTCTTGTGTGTGGTTGAACACCAGCTCGGCCAGCGCCAAGGCCTGCTGCTGCTGGCGTTGGGCGGTGATGTCGAGCCAAACGCCCACCGCCCGCAACGGGGTGCCCTCTGCATCGCGCTGAGCCACGCGGCCGGCCAACCATACATCGACCCAGTGACCATCGTGGTGTTTCAGCCGCAGCGCGCACTCCATCTGCGGCTGCTGGCCGGACAAGTGCCGCGCCCACGCGTGCTCGAACAGGGTGCGGTCAGCGGGGTGCACCAGCGCAAGCCAGCGCGTCATGTTCAGGGAGGGTACGCTTGCCGGGGTGTGGCCCAACAGGGCCAGCCCTTGGTCGTCGACGTTCAAAGCGTCTTGGCGCAGGTCCCAATCCCAAGTGGCCAGCTCAGAG
>CALEDU010000240.1 GCA_937949455.1 uncultured Tepidimonas sp.
GGATTGCGAGTCGATGCGCACCCCGTCGATGAACACCGCGGTGAAACGCCCCTCGGCACCGCGCAGATAGACGTTGGTGGTCGTGGCTGGCCCGCCGTTGCGGCTGATGGCCACGCCCGGCACCCTTGCCAACACATCGGCGACGGCAGCGGCTCCGCTGCGGTCGATCGCCTCGCGGTCGATGATCGTGACATCGGCGATCACGTCGGTGATGGGTTGCTGCGAGCGGGTGGCGGTGACCACCACCGGCTCCAGTGACACCGCCGACCCAGGCCGGGAGTCACCGGCCGCTTGGGCAAGGGGAACACACAGCAAGGCACAGACCGGCATGGCCGGCGCAAGCGCAGCCGTGACGGCGCGCGCAAGTGGCTTTTTCATGAGACATGAACCAAAGAAGCATGTCCTCACCGCCTTCCCCGACGGTGCGTGGACGTCACAACCAGCCCGATCGCACCGGGCCGATCACCGCGTTGGCCGGTATCCGGGCTGGTGGAAACAACCTTCGCGGGCCTTCCCAGATGCCAGGCATCCAGTGGTCGATGGGCGAAAGCGGGGTGTGCGAGCAACACACCCGTCCACTTACCGTTGCGGGGGCAGCGCTGGTTAGGACCCGGCCGAGCGACCGGCATCCCCCCAATCTTCCCGTTTAACTGCGCTGCCAGAAATGCAGCGCGAGCACCAACGATCGTCATTGTACGTCGAACGTTCTGGCGCGGCCCCCTACAATCCGAGGGCCATGACGCCTGCGATCATTGAAGAGCTTGCCCAGCGGCTCGACCGCCTCCTTTTGCGGCATCAGGAGCTGCTGCGCACCCAGGCCCTGCTGCAGCAGGAAGTCCAGCGCCTGGCGCAGGAGCGCGATCGGCTGCGGGCGCAATGTGCGGCCGCGCGGCAGCGCTTGGACGCCGTGATTGCCCGTATCGCTGCCGAGGAGGACACCCCATGAGCAAGCCGAGCATCAAACAGATCGAGGTTCAAATCATGAGCCAGACCTACCTGCTGGCCTGCCCCGCAGGCAGCGAGGAGGCGCTGCGCGAAGCGGTGGCCAAAGTCGATGCCGCCATGTGCCGCATTCGCGATGCAGGCAAGGTCAAGGCGCGCGACCGCATCGCCGTACTCGCTGCGCTCAACATTGCCTTCGAGTCCTCCCAGCGCGATCCGTCGCTGACATTTCGCAACTCCTCCTTCGGTGCGCCGGAAGCGGGCGACACCCCTGCAACCGACGCCGTGCCGGCTCTGTCGGCTGAAGCCGACGAGGCCCTGCGCCATTTGATCGCGCGCATCGACAGGGCACTCGCGGCGGACGACCGGCTGCTGTGATGCCAGCGGGCGGTGCAATCCGTAGCGCGCAGGCACCCTACACCGATGTGCCCAACGGGCGTACAATGAAGGCGTCTGCCAACCGCTGGGCTTTATATTCCTTGAACCAATGCTCTTTGAGCCCGGGCTTGGTACATCGTGCAGTGGGTGCGATCGTCTCGCGTCAGATGAACCCGAAGCTGCGCTGCCCTCGCCCACCTGAACCCCCGCGTTCAGGATGCCGGCTCGGCGGCTTGGCAGACACCTCCACCCCCTGCACCGGCGTTGCTCAGCGCGCTGGTTTTTTTGTGCCGTCTGCATGCTCGATCCTTTGCTGGTCGCCGAATTGACCGCCTTGGGCCTTGTGGCCGGATTTTTCGCGGGACTGCTGGGCATTGGGGGCGGCATGATCCTGGTGCCTTTCATCACCTTCATCCTCAGCCACCGCGGCATCTCGGCCGATCTGGCGGTCAAGATGGCCATCGCCACCTCGATGGCCACCATTGTCTTTACGTCCATCTCCAGCGTGCGCGCACACCACCGGCGCGGTGCCGTCCGGTGGGATCTGGCAGCGCGGCTGGCACCGGGCATCGTGCTCGGGGCTGCGCTGGCTGGTGCTGGGGCGTTTCGTGTCCTGCAGGGGCGCTGGCTGGCCCTGCTGTTCGCCGCTTTCGTCACCTTCTCCGCCACTCAGATGTGGAGAGCACGGCAACCAGCCGCGCATCGCAGCCTGCCTGGCCCAGGCGGACAGCTGGCCGCCGGAGGCGTGATTGGCTTCCTGTCCGGCCTGGTCGGGGCGGGCGGGGGCTTCATCAGTGTGCCCTTCATGACCTGGTGCAACGTGGCCATGCACCAGGCGGTGGCCACCAGCGCCGCGCTCGGCTTTCCGATCGCGCTGGCCAACACCGTAGGCTATATCTGGTCGGGGGCCCAGGTGCCAGACCGTCCTGCGGGATCGTGGGGCTTTGTCTTCTTGCCCGCGCTGGCCGTCATTGCCAGTGCCAGCGTGCTCATGGCTCCGGTCGGGGTGCGCCTGGCTCACACCTTGCCCGTCTCCACCCTCAGGCGCGTCTTCGCGCTCATTCTGTACGGCCTGGCGGCTGCTATGGCCTACGAAGCGTGGAGCGGCTGAGCTGCGATGACGATGCCGTCGGCATCGGCGTATAGCCAGTCGCCGGGTCGCACCCAGATCCCCTGAATCTGGACGGCGACATCGCGCTGGCCTTGCCCCCGTTTTTCGGTGGGCAAAGGCATGGCCGCTAGGGCGCGGATGCCAATCGGGGTGGCTGCCAGTTCGGCCACATCCCGCACACAACCATCCACGACCACTCCAGCCCAACCGTTGCGCGCTGCCGCCGCAGCCAGGTTGCCTCCCAACAGCGCGTGGCGCTGCGAAGCACCGCCGTCCACGACCAAAACCCGGCCCAGCCCCGTCTCATCCAACGCAGCTTTGACCAAGCTGTTGTCCTCGTGGCATTTGACGGTGCTGACTGGGCCACCGAAATGGCTGCGCCCGCCGAAATCCCGAAACACAGGGGGCAGCACACGGAACGCACCGCTGGTGTCGCCCTTGTGGGCATCGCACAGATCGCAGGTGGAAAACGCGGTCGTCATGGGCCAAAGCAATGCGAGAGTCGATCCAGTCCGCATCATAGGCCATGTGGCCCCGGCCCCCCGGCGTCGGCGCAGCGCAACGGCCACCCCCACACCAACGCGGGAAAACCCCGCCTAGGCACCAAAATGCCCGCTGCGCCCTAGAAAAACCAGGATTTTGCGTATACGATGCAATTCATCCATGAGAGCGCCGCAGGCGCTCCGTGGCGAGCACGCAACCAACCGAAGGAACCCTCCATGGCCACTGCGAAGAAAGCTGCCACCGCCAAGCCTGCCCCCACGGCCAAGACCGCCCAACCGCCGGCGGCCAAGGCTGCTGCCGAGCCCAAGCGCACGCCCAATGCGGCGTTCATGAAGCCGATGACCCCGAGCGCTGAGCTGGCGGCCATCGTCGGTGCCAAACCGCTGCCGCGCACCGAGGTGACCAAGAAGGTATGGGAGTACATCAAAAAGCACAAGCTGCAGGACGCCACCAACAAGCGCATGATCAATGCGGACACCAAACTCAAGGCCGTGCTGAAGAAGCCCCAGGTGTCGATGTTCGAGATGACCAAGATCATCAGCGGCCACCTCTCGTGAGCAGAATCGTGTGCCCTCGGCCGGCCGTGCAATGAAGCGGCCAGCCAACGAAAAAAACCCCGCCGAGGCGGGGTTTTTTGCCGGGATGGGCGCAATTCAGCGGATGACCGCGATCTCCGAGCGCTGGCCGCCCTTGTAGGTGTACAACGTCAGGGCACCGTTCTTGATGTCGCCCTTCTCGTCGAACTCGATCTGGCCCGTGACACCCCTGTGGCTGATCGACTTGAGCGCCGGCAGATACTTGGCCGGATCGGCCGAGTTGGCGTTCTGCATGGCCTTGACCATCACGTGGACGGCGTCGTACACATACGGGGCATACACCTGCACGTCGGCACCGAACTTGGCCTTGAAGTCGGTGCGGAACTTCTCCATACCGGCTTTCTGCTCACCTTCGACACCACCAGCCTCGGCGCAATAGACCTGCTCGTCGGCCATGCCGTCGCCCGCCAGCTTGGGCAACTCGCTGGTGCAGATGCCGTCGCCACCCATGAACTTGGCGTTGATGCCCAACTGCTTCATTTGTTTGAGCATCGGGCCGGCCACTGCGTCCATGCCACCGAAGAACACCACGTCAGGCTTCTTGGCCTTGATCTTGGTCAGAATGGCATTGAAGTCGGTGGCTTTGTCGTTGGTGAACTCGCGGTCCACCACCTCGCCACCGGCGGCCTTGACGCCCTTTTCGAACTCGTCGGCCACGCCTTGACCGTACGCAGTGCGGTCGTCGATGACGGCGACCTTCTTGGCACCCAGACTCTCGATCGCATACTTACCCAGCGTGCCACCCAAGTGGGTGTCGTCAGCCACCACGCGGAAGACATTGTTGAAGCCTTGACGGGTGTACTTGGGGTTGGTGGCGGACGGAGAGATCTGCGGAATGCCCGCCGCGTTGTAGATTTGCGACGCTGGGATGGTGGTGCCCGAGTTCAGGTGACCGATGACACCGTTGACCTTGGCGTCGACCAATTTCTGCGCTGCGGCCGTGCCTTGCTTTGGATCGGCTGCATCGTCTTCGGCCAGCAGCTCAAACTTGACCGGCTTGCCTTCGATCTGGATGCCAGCGGCATTGAGCTCGTCGATGGCCATGCGGGCACCGTTTTCGTTGTCCTTGCCCAAGTGCGCGATCGGGCCGCTGGTGGGGCCGACATGACCGATCTTGACGACCAGCTGCTCGACAGCCGGACCTTGCGCCGCAGCGGGTTTGGCTTCTTCCTTTTTGCCGCAGGCGGCCAGGGCGATGGCGGCCGCAGCGACGATGGCCAGTTTGTTGTATTGCATTTGCATAGTGACCCTTGTGAGACGAAATGGTTGAACGGTTTGTGCAGCACGGAATCCTCGCACAGACCTTTACGATACACGAAAAACCGCCAGTCCATCGCTACAGAATGGCAGCCAAAAGGGTCAATTAGGGGTTGACCCTAATACATCGCCCACCGCGTCCCGGACATGATCGGCGATTTGGTCGCGCAATACTGTGGCAATCGCGGCGGCGCCCGCGCTAGACTGCGCCAGCATCCAGGCTTGCAGCGCATCCGCGATGCGCCACTCCAGCTCAGGCAACAAGCGTGCCATCACCTGGTCGGTGATGCGGTCCACCAGCGCATCGGTCTGCAGGACAGGTGCGGCGACGTCGGTCGCTAGGGCGTCGGGCACATCGGACGCCATTCCCTCGGGGGCCGACCGAGGCACCGGTGCCGGTGAAGCCGACGGCGCGAACGCGATAGGGGCAGCGGGGGCCGCAGCCACCGACAGCCCCGCCACCACTTCGGTGAGCGTGGGGACGACCGGCGGCGGCTGGCGGCCCGACGGGGTCACGCGACAGCCCCTTCGGTGGTCGGCGCAGATCGGCGCGCCCGATCGTGCGCAACCGGGCTCAGACCCATCCCTTGATAGCGGCGCCAGCGCTGCCGTGCGGCGGCTTTGTCGGCCTCGTCGGACGTGACCACTTCCACCACACGGACGAAACGCCCCGCCTCGGCTTGCAACACGGCTGGCCATTCGGGCTGGGCATTCACGAGCACGCTGCGCTGGCCCGACAAGGGCTCGGCCGGCCCAGCGATCACGATGGGGGAGCGCTGGCGCAGCAGCTCGACCGCACCTGCGCAGACGTGGGGGACAAAGTCATCGGCCGGCAGCGTCCACAGCGCCTCGTCGAGCCGGGCCACCTCGTCTGGGGCGACCACCACCCACACCCGCGCCCTGGCCGCATAAGCTTTGGCGAGCAAGCGGCAGAGGTAGACGCTGCGGGCCGGCCAGGGCGTCGGCACATTCAGGTGAAACGCCACGTCCATAGGGGCTTCAGTCGGACGTGCGCCGGCTGCGTCGGGACGGGCGGGCCGGACGGGGGATCTGGGCCTGGGCGCGCACAGCCTCGTCGAGCAGGTAGCGCACCAGCAGCGGCACTGGCCGCCCTGTGGCTCCCTTGTCCTTGCCACTTTTCCATGCGGTGCCGGCAATGTCCAGATGGGCCCACGGCACATCCTTGACGAAGCGCTGCAGAAACTTGGCCGCAGTGACCGCACCCGCTTGGACCGCACCCGCTCGGCGTCCGCCGACGTTGGCCACATCCGCAAATGTCGATTTCAAGGCTTCGGCATAATCCTCGTCGAGCGGCATACGCCAGCACGGGTCGGCCGCTGCATCGCCCGCCTCGAGCAGGGCATGCGCCAATTCGTCGTCGTTGGCAAACAGCCCCGAGCGCACCTGGCCCAGCGCGATCACACAGGCCCCGGTAAGCGTGGCGATGTCGATCAACGCGCGCGGCTGGAAACGCTGCGCATAGGTCAAGGCATCGCACAGAATCAAGCGCCCTTCGGCATCGGTGTTCAAGATCTCGATGGTCTGCCCGCTGAGACTGCGCACCACGTCGCCCGGCTTGGCCGCCCGGCCACTGGGCATGTTTTCGCAAGCCGGAATCAGGCCCACGACGTTGAGAGCTGGCCGCAGTTGGGCCAACGCTTCGAAGGTGCCCAACACGCTGGCGGCCCCCCCCATGTCGAACTTCATCTCGTCCATGTCCGCCGCGGGCTTGAGCGAGATGCCCCCCGTGTCGAATGTGATCCCTTTGCCGACCAACACCACCGGTGCGACCGACTTTGGCGCACCGCGATAGTGCAGAACGATGAAGCGCAGTGGCTGATCCGACCCCTGCGCGACGGCCAGAAAGGCCCCCATGCCGAGTTTGGCCACCTCTTCGGGACCGAGCACCTCCACCGCAATGTCCCTGCCCTGCAGCGCCTGGGCCGCCTCTGCCAAGTCCGATGGCGTGGCGTGGTTAGCAGGGCGGTTGGCCCACTCCTTGGCCAATTCCTGACCACGCACGGTGGCTACGGCCTCTTCGAAGGCCGCGTGCACCCCTTCTCGGTTCGATACCCCCACAGTGATGGTGGACAGGGCGCGCGGCTGCGGCTGGGACAGCGTGGTCGTGTAGCGGTAGCTTGCGTCGGCCACGGCCAAGACGGCAGCCCGCACGGCCAACGGCGACAACGCCCCCAGTTGCAGGACCAGACGGCGCACCGGCGCGCCGCCTTTGAGGGCACCGAACGCCGCCTCGACGGCCTGCCG
>CALEDU010000241.1 GCA_937949455.1 uncultured Tepidimonas sp.
GCGAACACGCGCCGCATCGCCGCTGCGTCCGGCTGCGGGTCGGGGATGCACATCAGGCCACGCAAGCGCAACCGCGGCAGCGCAGCCACCGCCTGCGCCAGCGCCAGCGCGTCGGCCGGCACGACGCCGGCCTTGGTCGGCGCGCCATCGATGTTGATCTGCAAGCACACCTGCAACGGTGGCCGGTGCGCTGGGCGCTGCGCGCTGAGGCGCTGCGCGATCTTGAGCCGATCCACCGACTGCACCCAGTCGAAGTGCTCGGCCACCAGGCGCGTCTTGTTGCTTTGCAGCGGCCCGATGCAGTGCCACTGCAGACCCACCAAGCCGGCCTCGCGCAGCGCCGTGATTTTCTCCACACCCTCTTGCACATAGTTCTCGCCGAAGGCACACTGGCCGGCAGCAGCGGCCTCGGCCACCGCTGCAGGGCCGAAGGTCTTGGACACCGCCAGCAGCCGCACTGCAGCCGGGTCCCGGCTGTGGCGCTCACAGGCTTGCTGGATGCGCGTGCGCACGGCTTGGAGATTGCTCGCGATCGTTGCCATAATGGTCGCTATGGACATCACACAGTTGCTGGCTTTCACAGCCAAGAATCATGCATCTGATCTGCACCTGTCGGCGGGACTGCCACCGATGATACGGGTGCACGGCGATGTGCGCCGCCTCAATGTCGAGCCGCTGGACCACAAGCAGGTGCACGCGATGGTCTACGACATCATGACCGACGCGCAGCGCAAGGCATACGAGGAATTTTTGGAGGTCGACTTTTCCTTCGAGATCGCCGGGCTGTCGCGTTTTCGCGTCAACGCCTTCAACCAGCACCGCGGGGCGGCAGCGGTGTTTCGCACCATCCCGTCCAAGGTGCTGACGCTGCAGGACCTCAACTGTCCCCGCATCTTCGCCGATTTGGCGATGAAACCGCGTGGCCTGGTGCTGGTTACCGGCCCCACCGGATCCGGCAAATCGACCACGCTGGCGGCCATGGTCAACCACCGCAATGAGAACGACGCCGGCCACATCCTGACCATCGAAGACCCGATCGAGTTTTTGCACGAATCGAAAAAGAGCCTGGTCAACCAGCGCGAGGTCGGGCCGATGACACGCTCCTTTGCTGCGGCGCTGCGCTCGGCGTTGCGGGAGGATCCGGACGTGATCCTGGTCGGTGAGATGCGCGACCTGGAGACGATTCGATTGGCAATGACCGCTGCCGAGACCGGCCACCTGGTGTTTGGCACGCTGCACACCTCCAGTGCCGCCAAGACCATCGACCGCATCGTGGACGTTTTTCCCGCCGAAGAAAAAGACATGGTGCGCGCCATGCTGTCGGAGTCGCTGGTGGCTGTGATCTCTCAAACACTGCTCAAAACGGCCAACGGGCAAGGTCGTGTGGCAGCACACGAAATCATGATCGGCACACCCGCCATCCGCAACCTGATCCGCGAGAACAAGGTCGCGCAAATGTACTCCGCCATCCAGACTGGGCAACAACACGGCATGCAGACGCTGGACCAGTCGCTCATCGATCTGGTGCGACGCAACATCGTCACAGCCGCCGAAGCGCGCAGCAAGGCCAAAAATCCCGAGAACTTCCCTGCCTGAGGGCGGGCACTCCGCAGGAGCGCGCGATGGAACGCGATCAAGCCAGCCATTTCATCCACGAGCTGCTGCGGCTGCTGGTCAGCCGCAAAGGCAGCGACCTGTTCCTGACCGCCGACTTCCCCCCCGCGATCAAGGTCGATGGTGTCATCACCAAGGTGTCACCGCAACCCCTGAGCGGCCAGCACACGCAGGCGCTGGCGCGTGCGATCATGAACGACAAGCAGGCAGCAGAGTTCGAGCGCACCAAAGAGTGCAACTTCGCCATTGCCCTGGCTGGCATCGGGCGCTTTCGCGTCAATGCCTTCGTGCAGATGGGCAGGGTCGGCTTGGTGCTGCGTGCCATCCCGTCCCAAATCCCCAGCATCGACGAGCTGGGGCTGCCGCCGATCCTCAAACAGTTGGCGCTGGCCAAGCGCGGCATCTGCATTGTGGTGGGCGGCACCGGCACCGGCAAATCCACCACACTGGCCGCGATGGTGGACTGGCGCAATGAGCACACCCACGACCACATCGTCACCGTGGAAGACCCGGTGGAGTTCGTGCACACGCACAAAAATTGCATCGTCACCCAGCGCGAGGTGGGCATTGACACCGACAACTGGGAGATCGCGTTGAAGAACTCGCTGCGCCAAGCGCCCAACGTCATCCTGATGGGTGAGATTCGTGACCGGGAGACGATGGAGCACGCCATCTCGTTTTCCGAAACCGGCCACCTGTGCCTGGCCACACTGCACGCCAACAGCGCCAATCAGGCGATGGAGCGCATCATCAACTTCTTCCCGCATGACCGGCACCCGCAGTTGCTCAAGGACCTGTCGTTGAATCTGCGCGGTATGGTCGCGCAGCGCCTGCTGCCGCGCGAGGACGGCAAGGGGCGTGTGGCCATCGTCGAGGTGCTGCTCAACAGCGCCCTCATCGCCGACTTGATCATGAAAGGCGAGGTCCAGGAAATCAAGGAAGTGATGAAGCGCAGCACCGAGGTCGGCATGCAAACCTTCGACCAGGCGCTATTCGCTGCCTACGAAGCGCATCAGATTTCTTACGAGGACGCGGTGCGCAACGCCGATTCGCAAAACGACATCAAGCTGCGCATCAAACTCGAAAGTCAGCGCGCGCGCAAAATCGACCTGTCCGCCGGCACCGAACACCTGCAAATCGTCTGACCCGACAGCCCTCATGCCCCACGTCAACCCCAAAGCATCGTACGACTCCGCCCCCCCGCAGCGCGTGGCCTTCATCGGCCTGGGCGTGATGGGCTGGCCGATGGCTGCCCACCTGGTGCTGGCCGGCCACACCGTCACCGTTTACAACCGCACCGCCGCCAAAGCGCAGGCGCTGGTGCAAGCCATGGCCGAGCGCGGCATCGACCGCGTGCGGGCCGCCGCCACGCCACGCGCCGCTGCCGAAGGGGCTTCATTCGTGATGGCCTGCGTCGGCAACGACGACGACCTGCGCAGCGTGGTGCTCGGACCGGACGGGGCACTGGCAGGGATGGGGCCAGATACGGTGTTTGCCGACCACACCACCGCCTCGGCCGAGGTGGCGCGCGAGCTCTATGCCATCGCGCGCGAGCGGGGCTGCTACTTCGTCGATGCGCCGGTCTCCGGCGGGCAGGCGGGTGCCGAAAACGGCCAGCTCACCATCATGTGCGGCGGCGACGAGGCACCGTTCGCGCGTGTGCAGCCGGTAATGGCCGCGTATGCGCGCGCGGTCACTCGGCTGGGCGACAGCGGAGCCGGGCAGTTGGCCAAAATGGTCAACCAAATCTGCATCGCCGGGCTGGTGCAGGGCTTGTCGGAGGCGATCGCCTTTGGCCAGCGCGCCGGGCTGGACATGAAGCGGGTGCTGGACGTGCTCGGCCAGGGTGCCGCACAGAGCTGGCAGATGGACCACCGCGGCAAGACGATGGTCGAGGACCGCTTCGACTTCGGCTTTGCCGTGGACTGGATGCGCAAGGACCTGGACCTGGTGCTGCGGGAGGCACGGCACAACGGCGCACGCCTGCCGGTGACGGCGCTGGTGGACCAGTTTTATGCCGATGTGCAGGCCATGGGCGGCGGGCGCTGGGACACCTCCAGCCTGATCCGCCGTCTGCGCTGACGGCAAACTTCACTGCCGCGGCCGCGTCGCCCCTGGAGCTTTTGAAGCCCTCAATGGCTGCCGGATGAGGGTGCCGCGTCTTGCTTGGGTGCCGGTGGCTGCAGCCGGGCCAGCTCGGCCTCGCTGATGATCTCGAACACGCGCACCACGCGCTGCACGCCCGGCACGGCGCGCGCAATTTCGGCCGCGCGCTGTGCCTCGCGCGCCGTCACCAGCCCCATCAGGTACACCGTGCCGCGCTCGGTGGTGACCTTAATCGCGTTGGCCGACAGGTCCTTGGCATCGATGAAGGCGGCCTTGACCCGTGCCGTCACCAGCGCGTCGGAGGAGCGCGCCGTCAGCGATGGCGATCCCATCACGGCCAACTCATCGATCACACCGGCGACATTCTCCACCCCCTGCACGATGCGCAGCACGGCCTGGCGGTCGGCCTCGGCGGCGACCTCACCGGTGAGCAGCACCTTGCGGTTGAAGCTGGTGGGGTTGACGCGCACACGCTCGCCGAGCTGTTCGCGCACGCGGTTGCTGATCTTCAGCTCGATCGTCTGATCCTCCAGCTGCGTGGCGGTGGTGCGACGGTCGGTCGCCAACAGCACCGTCCCGCCCACCGCCGCCCCTGCGACAAGAGGCGTGCAGCCGCTCAGTGGCATCAGGCATGCAATCGCTGCCGCGGTGATTATGGCGACCGTCGCCCAGGCAGGGAATCCGGCGCGCCGGGAACGTCCGTCGGTCAGAGAAGGAATGGGGTTCATGGTTCGACATTCTCCGTTTCAGTATCTTCGCCCAGCAACTGCAGATCGATGGCATCGCAAATGGCGTGCAAGGCGACCAATTGGGCTTCGTGCACACGCGCCGGCCGCTCGGTGGGCAAGGCGACCAGCACATCGGTGTCTTTGAGCACATCAGGCAATTCGCCGGAGCGCGCGCCCGTCAGGGCCACCACCACCATCTCGCGCTCGTGCGCGGCAGCAACGGCGGCCAGCGCATCCACCCCAGGCGGTGCAGCCACGATGAGCAGCAACACATCCCCCGGCAACCCCAGTGCGCGCAGCTGCCGCACCATGGGCCAGGCCGCCGCATCCAGGCCCGGCAGGGCGCTCAGGGCGATGGCAGGATTGACCCCCAAGGCCAGCGCTGCCAGTTCAGGGCGCTCGCGCTCGAAGCGGCCCACCAATTGCGCCACGAACGACTGGGCCAGCGCAGCCGACACCCCGCTGCCCCAGGCCAACACCTTGCCGCCGCCAGTCAACCCGGACAATATCGCGCCGACTGCAGCCTCCACCGCAGGCCCCACGGCCTGAGCGCACTGATACTGCAAGTCGGCACCGTCGACGAAGTGCTGCTGAATCCGGTGCAAAAGCATGGGCGCAATCTTATCGGCTCGTCAATCCCAGGCGCTGGCTTCGAACGCGCCGCGCACCCACTCGATCCGAGGCGGCTCCGTCGCCCCGAGTTCCCCCTCTACCACCACGGCATCGAAGCGACAAGGCGGCACCTGCGGCAGCCGCGCCAGAAAGTGCCGCGCCGCAAACACGATGCGGCGCTGCTTGGCGCGGCCGATGCTCGCTGCTGCCCCACCGTACTCGCCGCGGCTGCGCTGCCGCACCTCGACGAACACGAGCGTGCCATCGGACTCCGCCATAATCAAATCGACCTCCCCACCCCCGCGCCCGGGGCTGCGCACATTGCGCCGCACCAAACGCAGGCCGTGGCCCAACAGATACTGCAGGGCCAGGGCCTCTGCCGCGTCGCCCTGTGCTTTCATGCCTGGCCGCGCGCTGCGAGGCCGGGCCGTTTCTTCATCCGTCGCCATCGTGAACACGCCTTCCTTGCCTGCCACTGCTGCCACCGGATCCCCTGACGACGGGGCCTTGGCGACACACCTGGCCAGCGGACAGCATTATCCGACCGGGGCGCTGTACATCGTGGCCACCCCGATTGGCAATCTGGCCGACATCACCCTGCGCGCGCTGCATGTGTTGCGCACGGTTGATGCCGTGGCTTGCGAGGACACCCGCCACACCGCGCGACTGCTACAGGCCTATGGCCTGCACGCCGAGCTGCTGGCCGTGCATGAGCACAACGAAAGCCGCATGACACCAACCATCGTCGAGCGCCTGCGGCGCGGTGAGCGCATTGCCTGCGTCAGCGACGCCGGAACCCCCGGTATCAGCGACCCGGGCGCGCGGCTGTGTGCCGCGGTGCGGGCTGCGGGCCTGCGCCTCGTTCCTGTGCCGGGGGCAAGCAGCGTCACCGCATTGCTCAGCGTAGCTGGCATCGCCGAGGGGGCGGTCACGGTGGTGGGATTTCTGCCCGCGCGGGGGGCAGCCCGCGAGCGGGCTTGGCAGCGTTGGCGTCAAACCGACACCGGGTTGGTGCTGCTGGAAGCCCCGCACCGCATCGAGGCATTGGCTGCCGAACTGTCGGCCCTGGGCGAGCGGCCCGTGACCCTCGGGCGGGAGCTGACCAAACAGTTCGAAGACATCGTCACCCTGCCCTGCACGGGCCTGATGGACTGGCTGGCCGCCGACCCCCACCGCCGCCGCGGCGAGTTCACGCTGGTAGTCCACCCCCGCACCACTGTACCGCCACCGGGGCAGCCGGGGGATGAGGATGCAGCCAGCACCGCGCTGCCCGCCGAAGCCCAACGCGTGCTGAGCCTGCTGCTCGGCGAGCTGCCCGTCAAATCCGCAGCCCGATTGGCCAGCGCCATCACCGGGGTACCCAAAGGGGCGCTGTACCAGGCCGCCCTGGCCCTGCGCGCACCGCCGCACGATTGACATCCCCCCACCCATTCCAGCCACCACAACGCCTACTCCCCCATGAGCATCCGTAACCTCGAATTCTTGTTTGCCCCCCGCCGCGTGGCGGTGTTCGGTGCCTCCGACCGGCCACACAGCGTCGGTGGCACGGTTTGGCGCAACCTGTCCCGCGGCTTTCAGGGGGAGCTGTTTGCGGTCAACCCGCGCCAGCCCAAGCTGGGCGTGCCTGTCGCGCGCGATCTGGCCGAGCTGCCGCTCGCCCCCGACCTGGCCGTCATCTGCACCCCGCCCGCCACCGTCCCCGGCCTGATCGCCCGCCTGGGCGAGCGCGGCACACGGGCTGCGGTGGTGGTCACCGCCGGGTTGGACGCCACCCACAAACAGGCCATGCTGGATGCGGCGCGCCGCCATACGCTGCGCATCTTGGGGCCCAACTGCATCGGTATGCTGGTGCCCCATCTGGGGCTCAACGCCAGCTTCGCCCATGCCGACGCTCAGCCCGGCAACATCGCCTTCGTCTCGCAGTCGGGCGCGCTGGTCACGGCGGTGCTGGACTGGGCCAACGACCGCGGCATCGGCTTTTCGCACTTCGTCTCGCTGGGCGAGCACGCCGACGTGGATTTTGGCGACATGCTCGACTATCTGGGCAGCGACGCGCGCACCCGCGCCATCCTGATGTATGTGGAGTCCATCACGGCGCCGCGCAAATTCATGTCTGCGGCCCGGGCCGCGGCCCGCAACAAGCCGGTCATCCTGGTCAAGGCCGGCCGCTCGGCACAGGGCAGCCGCGCGGCTGCTTCGCACACGGGGGCGCTGGCGGGGTCGGACGACGTGTTCGATGCCGCCATCTCGCGCGCGGGCATGTTGCGCGTCAACACCCTGCACCAGCTCTTTCTGGCCGTGGAGCTGCTGGCACGCTTCCGCGACAACCGCAGCGAGCAGTTGTTGGTGTTGACCAACGGCGGTGGCGCGGGCGTGATGGCGGCCGATGCCGCAGCGCACATGGGTGTGGAGCTGGCCAGCCTGAGCCCTGAGACCCTCGCGCGACTGGATGCCGTGCTGCCTGGCAACTGGTCGCGCGCCAATCCGGTGGACATCATTGGCGACGCGCCCGCCCAGCGCTATGTGGATGCGCTGCGCATCTTGCGCGAGGACCGCGACAGCGCCATCCTGTTCATCCAAGCGCCCACCGCCATCGTCCCCAGCGACGCCATCGCCGAGGCCTTGCTGCCGCTGGCCAGCGAGCGCCCGCCGCGGGTGCTGGGCTGCTGGCTGGGCCACGGTGCCGTGGCCGAGGCCCGGGCGCGCTTTCGTGCGGCGGGCATTCCCGATTACCCCACGCCTGAAGAAGCGGTACGCGCCTTTTCGTTCCTGCGGCAGTACCGCCGCCACCAGGCGGAACTGATGGAGACCCCACCTGCCCTGCCCGAGGGGCTGGCACCCGATCTGGAGGGTATCCGCCAACGGGTGCGCGAGGCCTTGGCCAGCGGCTGCGAGTGGCTGACCGAACCCCAGGCCAAGGAGCTGCTGCGGCGCGCCGGCGTGCCCGTCACCCCGCTGCGCAGCGTCCCCGCCGACCCCCAGGCGGCCGTTGCCGCGGCCGATGCGCTCGGCTACCCGGTGGTGCTCAAAATCCTATCCACCGACATCACGCACAAGTCCGACGTCGGTGGGGTGCGGCTCAACCTGCACGATGCGCAAGAGGTGCTGGAGGCCGCCCGCGCCATGCTCGAGCGGGTGGCCCAGCGCCGGCCCGACGCCCGCATCGAGGGCTTTACCGTACAGCCCATGGTCCGGCGGCGCCATGCGCACGAGCTGATCATCGGCGCGAGCATCGATCCGCTGTTCGGCCCGGTGATCCTGTTCGGCCAGGGCGGCACGGCCGTCGAGGTGCTGGCCGACCGCGCGCTGGCGCTGCCCCCGCTCAACGTCGCGCTGGCCGAATCTCTGATCGAGCGCACCCGCATCGCGCGGCTGCTGCGCGGCTACCGCGACGTCCCACCGGCCCATCGGCCCTCGATCCACACCGCGCTGCTGGCTGTCTCGCAACTGCTGGCCGACGTGCCGGAAATCGCCGAGATCGACATCAACCCGTTGGTCGTGGACGCGGATGGCGCGGTCGCACTGGATGCGCGCGTGCGCCTCAGTGCCGAGCGCCCGGCCGGCGCTGCGCACTTTGCCATTCGACCCTATCCGCAAGAGCTGATCGAAACCGTGGACTGGCATGGTCAGACTTTGACCGTGCGCCCCATTCGTCCGGAAGACGAGGCCCAACATCTGGCCTTCCTGGAGCGGGTAGACCCCGAGGACATCCGTCTGCGGATCTTTTACAGTCGGCGCAGCATCGAGCACACCGAACTCGCGCGCTTGACCCAAATCGACTACGACCGCGAGATGGCCTTCATCGCCACCCGCGTCGGGCCCAACGGCGTGCCAGAGACCATCGGCGTGGTGCGCAGCATCTGCGACCCCGACAACGACACGGCCGAATATGGCATTCTGGTGCGCTCCGATCTCAAGGGCATGGGCCTGGGGCGGCTGCTGATGGAGCGGCTGATCCGCTACCTGCGCAGCCACGGCACACGCCGCATCGTCGGCACCGTGCTGCGCGAGAACAGGGGCATGCTCGCTCTGGTAGAACGCTTGGGCTTTGCCATCACCCCACCTCCGGAAGACCCGGACTTGCGGCATGTAGAACTGCCGCTGCAGCCTTGAGATACAGGCGGCAAGGCGAGCACTCGATGTTTTTTTGCTGCATAGCAACAAAAACGCTTGCATTTCCAGCATCACCCCCTATACTTGAGGGCATGTTGCAGCGCAGCATAAGCCGTCAAGTCCCCATCACTGGACGGACGCCCTTCGGGCAGCTTGCGCGCCATGACCCTTTGCCCATCCACCCGCTCTCCAAGGAGTCCCACCATGATGACCATCGAACAAATCGTAGACCTGCACAAAAAGAACGCGGCCACCGCGTTCGACTTGGGTGAAAAAGCGCTGGCCGGCGTCGAAAAGCTGACCGAGTTGAATCTGCAAACCGCCAAGACGCTGATGGCCGAAGCGGCTGAGCATGCCCAGGCCGTCCTGAGCGTGAAGGACATGCAGGACCTGGTCGCCCTGCAAAACGCCCTGCTGCAGCCCATGGGTGAAAAAGTCGCTACCTACAACCGCCATGTGTACGACATTGCTTCCAGCCTGAGCGCCGAGTTCGCCAAAGTCGCCGAGGCCCAATCGGCTGAAGCACAAAAACAATACGTCAGCACACTGGACAACGTGATCAAGAACGCGCCGCAGGGTAGCGAGCCGGCTGTAGCCGCCGTCAAGACCGCCGTGTCCACTGCCGCCGCAGCGATGGAGTCGGTGCAAAAGGCGGTCAAGCAAGCCTCCGAACTGGCTGAAGCCAACCTGAAAGCCGTCGCCACCACTGCGGTCAACGCCACCAAGGCGACGCGCGCGACCAAGGCCTGATTCCAGACCAGGGCCCTTGCCCAGCGCCCACCCGGCGTTTGCACGACACCCCGCGGCTGTACCGCGGGGTGTTCGTTTTTGGAGCGCCGCATAATCGGCGCTTGGTATTCCACCCCCTTGAGAGGAGCTATCGATATGTCCATCGACACCATCGACACCATCGGCATCGTCGGTGCCGGCACCATGGGCAGCGGCATCGCGCAAGTCTGCGCCAGCAGCGGCCTGCAGGTCGTCATGATCGACGTCAGCGACGCGGCCCTGACCAAGGGCTTGGCCACCATTGCCGGCAGCTTGGATCGCCTGCTCAAGAAAGAAAAAATCGCCGCCGCCGACAAGGACGCGGCGCTGGCGCGCATCCGCACCTCGACCCACTACGACGACTTCAAGGGTGCGCAGCTCGTCATCGAGGCCGCCACCGAGAACCTGGAGCTCAAGATCAAGATCCTGCGCCAGCTCGACGG
>CALEDU010000242.1 GCA_937949455.1 uncultured Tepidimonas sp.
CAGTTTGTTGCGGATGGCGTAGACGGTCAGCTCGGCGTTGTTGCTCAGGCCGAGCTTTTCCAGCACGCGGGCGCGGTAGACGCTAACCGTCTTGGGGCTGATCATCAACGCCTCGGCAATTTGCGAGAGCTTTTTGCCCGAGGCGATCAGCTTGAGGGTCTGCAGTTCGCGCTCGGACAGGCTGTCGTGCAACTCTGCGCCTTCTGGCGCTTGCAGGTGGTTGGCCAGCAGTTCGGCAATCTCCGGGGTGATGTATTTGCGCCCTTGGGCGACGGTGCGCACCGCGGCGATGAGGGCTTGCGGATCGCCCCCCTTGTTCAGATAACCCATTGCCCCGGCGCGCAGGCAGCGGATCGCGTATTGATCCTCGGGGTACATGCTGACCATGATCGTGCGCACGGAATTGCCCTCCTCTTGCAGCACGGACAAAATTTCCAGCCCGCTGCGCCCGGGCAAATCCACATCCAGCAGCAAGACATCGGGCTTTTCGCGTCGCAGCGCCTCGCGCAGCACGGGGTAGCTGTCGGCTTCGGCCACCACCTGGATGTCGGTCGCCTCCATCAGGGTGTCGCGCACCCCGCGTCGCACCACCGCATGGTCATCACACAGCACCACTCGGATCATGGCTCATCCTCTTCAGCTTCATTGGGCGCAACAGCACCGGCCAGCGGCACCGACAAGATCAGCGTCATGCCCTGGCCGGGGGCCGTTACCACATCCAGCCAGCCGCCGACGGACTGCGCCCGCTCGCGCAAACCGAGCAGTCCGAACGAACGGTCCTTGCCCAGTGCCTGCGGGGAAGCGCCCTGACCGTCATCGGCAATCTCGATGGTCAGATGGTCCTCCAGGTCGCTCACGTCGATGGTGACGCGCCGTGCCTGCGCATGCTTGAGCACATTGGTCAGAGCCTCCTGCACCGTGCGGTAGGCCACCATCTCTTGGCGCGGGGTCAGTGCCCCTTGCACGCGCCCGCGCAGCAGCACCTCCAAGCCCGTGCGCTCGGCAAAGGTACGGGTCAACCACTGCAGTGCGGGCATCAACCCCTGGTCCAGCACCGCAGGGCGCAGATTGCGCATGATGCGCTGGCTGGCACCCAGAGCGTGTTCAGCCATGCCCAGCGCCGAGCGCACATGGCGCAGGGCCTCCTCATCCGTCAGGCGGCGGGCCAGCCAGGCCAAGTCGAGCTTGACCGCCGCCAGCGCCCCGCCGATGTCGTCATGGATCTCGCGTGCGATGTCGGCGCGCTCGCGGTCGATGCTGGTTTGCAGATGCTCGGTCAGCTCCAGCAGGCGCTGGCGGGACGCGGCCAGCTCGCTCGCCGCCTCGGCCTGGGCGCGGCGCGTGGCCGACAACTCCAACGCGCGCTGTAGCACCCGTGGCAAACGCGACAACTGCGCCTTGTCCACATAGTCGCTCACGCCGCGGACCATGGCATCGGCCACCACCGCCTCGCCGATCGCCCCGGACACAAGGATGAACGGCAGATCGAGCCCTGCCTCACGCAGCCAGTCCCAGGCCTCCAACCCCGAAAAGCCGCCCAGGTGAAAGTCGGCCAGCACCGCATCGAAGGGCGGCTGTCCGGGGGCCAGGGCCGCGCGAAAAGCCTCCAGCGTATCCACGAGCACGACCTCGGCCTCGATCTCGCCGCGGCGCAAGGCGCGCACGAGCAGGCCGTGATCGATGGGGTTGTCTTCCAAATGGAGCAGGCGAAGGGTGTTCACGCAACGCGCAAGTGCAAAATGGGACGATGGGCCGCCGTCGCGCGACCAAAGCGGCCAGCACGCAGCCCGTCATTGTGGACGAAAGCCGCCCCATCGGTGACACGAAACGGCGGTGAACATGCACCGGCACCGTGACGAAAGTCCAACGATTGATCGAAATCCGATGAAGTCTGAGCGCCAGCCCCCCCTTGAGCCAGGGTATATTTATGCGACCATATCCCGATGGGATTCCAGCAGGGCCTCCAGCATGTCAGATCCGGACACCCCCCCACCTTCTTCGCAGCGCCGGCGCTGGCCGCGGGAAGAGGTCACCGCGATTGAGCCCCGCCCCGAACCGCCCGAGGACGGCGACGAGCCCACGGTGGCCGTGCGGCTGAGCGCGGTGGCAGACCTGCAAGACTCGCTGCTGGTGGCGATGAACGACCTCAAACGCCTCGAGGGCCTGCTCGACCATGCCACAGGCAACCTGCTGGACCGCTTCAACCGGGCGATCGCCGCTGTGGAGACCCTGGCTGCGAAACATGACACCCCGGCGATGCAGGACCTGCGGCAAACCCTCCACCAGGCCGTGCTGGAGCTGCAGTTTCACGACATGGCGACCCAGCTGCTGGTGCACACCGGCAAGGTCCTGCGCGGCTGCGCATACATGCTGGCCGAACAGGTGATGGAGCCCGAAGAGGACGAGGTCGGTGCGGTCGTGACGCACCTGCCGCAAAATCCCAATCCGGTCACCCAAAGCGAGATGGACGCTGGCTCCATCGAACTGTTCTGAACCCGCCCTACCCACAAGGTCCGCCCATGCACTCGATTCTGGCCGTTGATGACTCCGCCTCCATGCGCAAGATGGTATCGTTCACGCTGGTAGGCGCTGGCTTCCAAGTGGTGGAAGCGGTCGATGGTGTCGACGCCTACGAGAAAGCGCAAAAGCAACGCTTCGATTTGGTGCTCACCGACCAGAACATGCCTCGGCTGGACGGCATTGGATTGACCCGCAAGCTGCGGGAACACCCCAGCTACGCCGCCACCCCCATTCTGATCCTGACCACCGAATCCAGCGACCAGATGAAGCAGGCTGGCCGAGCCGCCGGTGCCACGGGCTGGCTGGTCAAGCCGTTCGACCCGAACCGGCTGATCGAGGTCATCCGAAAAGTCATCCGCTGACCCCACATAAGCCCCAACGCCAGCCAGAAGACCGAGAGCAACGCCATGGCAGATACCGCGAACGACGGCTTTGACCTGACCCAGTTCTACCAAATCTTCTTCGAGGAGGCGGGCGAGAATCTGGAGCAGATGGAGCAGCTGCTGCTCAACCTCGACCTGGACACCGTCGATGACGAGACGCTGAATGCGATTTTCCGGTGCGCTCATTCGATCAAAGGGGGGGCAGCCACCTTCGGCTTCGAGGACGTGGCCGAACTGACGCACCAGATGGAGTCGCTGCTGGACAAGCTGCGCCGCCACGAGCTCGTGCCCACCCCGCCCATGGTGGATGTGCTGCTGGAATCGAGCGACGCCCTCAAGGGCCTGCTGGCGCGGCACCAGGGGCTGGGCGGCGAGCCGCCGCAAACCGCAGGACTGGTGTCACGCATCCGAGCGCTGGCCAGCGGACAGGCGGCAACCGCTGCGCCGCCTGCCCCGCCGCCGCCTCCGCCACCCCCCCCTGCGCCGCCGGCCGTGGCCGACCCCGGGGCGCGCAGCACGCCGGGCGGCATGCCCGCGCCATCACCCGCCGGGGCACCACGGCACCTGCAAGCCCGCATTGGCCCGCTGAGCCGCTTGGATCTGGCTGACCCCATCAAGGAATTGTTTCGCGACATTGCCGGCCTGGGCACCATCACGGCAGAGCGCGACGAGGGCAATTTCCGCATTTACGAGATCGACACCAGCAGCAGCGACGCAGAACTGCTCGATCTGTTTGCCTTCCATGTGGCGCGCGATCAAGTCGCCCTGCTGCCCGGGGGAGCGGCAGCAGCGCCGGGCACCGCCCCCGCTGCGGACAACGCCGTCCCCGAACACAGCCGCGACGTCATCGAGGAAGGCTACGGCCTGTTTGCCGGTGCCCCTGGCAGCCCGCTGGCCGGTACGCGACCGGATGCCAGCGGCACCCCAGTTCCTGCGGCCGACGAGGTACATGGCTACGGCTTGTTTTCTGGAGCACCGGGCAATCCGCTGACCCCCTCAGAGCACGCCGCTGCGCTGCAAGCCGAGGCCGCCCTGCTCAGCTCGGCCCAATCTCCAGGAGCGACGGGTCCATCGCCCGCGCTCAGTGCGGATGCCCGGGCGCGCGAAACCGCCAAGGCTGCCCGCGCGGCAGCCAGCGCCCAGCTGGAGACGACGACGCTGCGCGTGTCCGTCAGCAAGATCGATCAGCTCATCAACCAGGTGGGCGAGCTCGTCATCACCCAGGCCATGCTGGCGCAATACAGCCGCGACCTGGACGCGACGCTGCACCAACAGCTGCTGACGGGCTTGGCCGACCTGGAGCGCAACACGCGCGACCTGCAGGAATCGGTCATGTCGATCCGCATGATCCCCATGTCGGTGGTGTTCAGCCGCTTCCCGCGCATGTTGCGCGACCTGGCGAGCAAGCTGGGCAAGAAGGTCGAATTGGTGACGCACGGCGAAGCGACCGAGCTCGACAAGGGCCTGATCGAAAAGATCACCGACCCGCTGACGCACCTGATACGCAACAGCTGCGACCACGGCATCGAGTTGCCGCATGAACGCGTCGCCAAGGGCAAGCCGGAGGTCGGCACGATTACCCTCTCGGCGGCGCACCAGGGCGGCTCCATCCTGATCGAGGTGCGAGACGATGGTCGCGGCCTGTCACGAGACAAGTTACTGCGCAAGGCGCGCGAGAAAGGCGTTCCCTGCTCCGACGACATGAGTGACGCCGAGGTGTGGCAATTGATTTTCGCACCGGGCTTTTCCACCGCCGATGTGGTCACCGACGTCTCTGGGCGCGGCGTCGGCATGGACGTGGTCAAGAAAAATATCGCCTCGCTGGGCGGATCGGTGGAGATCGACTCGGCCGAAGGCTACGGCATGAGTGTCAAGGTGCGTCTGCCCCTGACACTCGCGATCATGGACGGCATGACCGTGCGCGTCAGCGACGAAGTCTATATCCTGCCGCTGTCCTCTGTGGTCGAGTCCTTTCAGGTCCAGGCCAGCGACATCAACACCGTGGCTCAAAGCACCCAGCTCGTCAAGGTGCGCGAAGAATACATGCCGGTCATCGAACTGGACCGCCTGTTCCAAGTGCCCAGGTCTGCGGCAGATGCCTCTGCCAACAGCATCATGGTCGTGGTGGAATCCGATGGATCGCGCGTGGCATTGATGGTAGACGAATTGCTGGGGCAACAGCAGGTGGTGATCAAAAACCTCGAGGCCAATTACAAAAAGGTTCCCAATGTCTCGGGGGCTACCATTTTGGGCGACGGCAGTGTCTCGCTGATCTTGGACATTTCCGCCCTGGTGCGACGGGTGCGCCAGTAATCCACGCCGTTTGCGATGATGCGCGACGACGCCGCCATGCTGCAATCGCGGGAATTCGCGTGGACGGTAGCGGATTTCGACCGTATCCGGCAGCTCATCTACCGGCATGCTGGCATCAGCCTGCACGAGGGCAAGCAGGCCATGGTGTACAGCCGCATCTCGCGGCGCCTGCGCGAGACGGGGCATGACAGCTTCCGCGCTTACCTGGACTGGTTGGAGTCCAGCCGCGATGCGGCCGAATGGCAGGAGTTCGTCAACGCGCTGACCACCAATCTGACCTCGTTTTTCCGCGAGAATCACCATTTTGAGGAGCTGGCCCGCCTCGTGCGCGAGTCGTCCCAGCGGGAGTGGAAGATTTGGTGCAGCGCCGCTTCCACGGGGGAAGAGCCCTACTCCATCGCGATCACGATGGCAGATGTGTTGGGCCTGCAGGGAGCCTTCCGCATCTGGGCCAGCGACATCGACACCCGGGTGCTACAAACTGCTCAGCGCGGCGTGTATAAGCTGGAGCAGATGGGTGCCGTCACGCCCGAACAGCGGCGCAAGTACTTCCTGCGCGGCAGGGGGGTCAACGAGGGACTGGCCCGCGTCAAGCCCGAGCTGCAAAAGCACCTGCAGTTTTTCACGCTCAACCTGGTCGATGAGGCGTGGCCTTTGCACGAAGAATTCGACGCGATTTTCTGCCGCAACGTCATGATCTATTTCGACCACACGACACAGCGACAGGTGCTCGGGCGTCTGCACCGGCTACTGCGCCCCCACGGCACCCTGTTCGTTGGGCATGCCGAGAACTTCAGCGACGCGCGCGACCTGTTCCGGCTGCGCGGCAAGACCATCTACGAAAAATTATGACGCCCGCGGTGCGCACCCCCATGCATGTGCAGCAGCTCAAAGAACGCCCACGCAAACCGGGGGAGGCGTCCTTTTTTTTCTTCGACCAGCATTTCAAATATGCGGCGGTGAAGGTACTGCCCGGCGAGTATTTCGTCAGCGACGAGGATTTGCTCATCATGACGGTGCTGGGCTCGTGTATTGCGGCGTGTATCTGGGATTCGCGGCTGCGCATCGGCGGCATGAACCACTTCATGCTGCCCGAAGGCGGGACCGATACCTCGGGCCGGTACGGATCGTATGCCATGGAACTGCTGATCAACGAGCTGATCAAGCGCGGTTCGTCGCGTGAGTACATGCAAGCCAAGGTCTTTGGCGGCGGAGCCGTCATCTCGGGCATGACCAGCATGAATGTGGGTGAGCGCAATACCCAATTCGTGCTGGACTATCTGGCTACCGAACGCATTCCAGTGGTGTCCAAGGATGTGATGGATATCTATCCGCGCAAAGTGGTGTTTTTTCCGGTCACGGGCAAGGCCATGGTCAAACGGCTCGCACATGCGCACCCGGAGACGCTGGAATCCCAGGAACGCCAGGGTACGGCGACTCGGCTGGCGCAGACGAATGCCGGCGGAACCGTGGACTTGTTTTGATATTTCGCATTTGGTATGACCTCCAAAATCAAAGTGGTGGTGGTCGACGACTCGGCGCTGGTACGCAGCCTGTTGACCCAGATCATCAATCAACAACCGGACATGACCTGCGTCGGCACGGCCGCCGACCCGCTACAGGCGCGAGAAATCATCCGCGAGCGCAACCCCGACGTCATCACGCTGGACGTCGAGATGCCCAAAATGGACGGGCTAGAGTTCCTCTCGCGCCTGATGCGGCTGCGTCCCACCCCGGTGGTGATGGTCTCGACACTCACCGAGCAAGGTGCCGAGACGACACTCAAAGCCCTGGAGCTGGGCGCGGTGGACTTCGTCGCCAAGCCGCGCATCGGTGTCAGCGCCGGACTGCAGGAGTTGGCCAACGATATCGTCGACAAAATCCGCATCGCCGCCAAAGCGCATGTGCGGCGTCTGAGCGCTGCACCAGCCGCCACCCACAGCGCCGTGGGCTCGGCCCCTGCAGCCAAGGCGTCCAGCGCCCCGACGGGGACAGCCTTAGATACAGGCCTGCTGCGGCTGTCGACCGAGAAGGTCATCTGCATCGGCGCGTCCACCGGGGGCACCGAGGCCATCAAAGAAATCCTGGTTGAACTGCCACCCGATGCGCCTGCGGTGGTCATCACCCAGCACATGCCGCCTGGCTTTACCGCCAGTTTTGCCGCACGGCTGGATTCTCTGTGCCGCATCCGGGTGGCCGAAGCGCGCGATGGCGATCGTATCCTGCCTGGCCATGCCTACATCGCACCAGGCGGCAAGCAATTCTCCATCGCACGCAGCGGTGCCAACTATGTCGCCGTCGTGGACGACTCACCACCGGTCAACCGACACAAACCATCTGTCGAGGTGCTGTTTCGCTCTTGCGCGCGCGTCCTGGGTCCGAACGCCATCGGGGTGATGCTGACTGGCATGGGTGGCGATGGTGCCCAAGCCATGAAGGAAATGCGCGACGCTGGGGCCTACAACATCGCCCAGGACGAGGCGAGCTGTGTCGTCTTTGGCATGCCCAAAATGGCCATCCAGGCCGGGGCCGTCCACGATGTTTTGCCGCTCAAGCAAATTGCCCGAGCTATCATGGATCGCGTGGCCGCCTCCGGTGTGCGGCACCGTATCTGAAGACGGTGCCCGACGGACCAGGCTCAGGCCAGTTGGTCTACCTGCGCCCCCGGCGCGGGTCGGTTGCTGTCAGCGGAGGCCGTGCTGTAGTTTTGTGCCGCGTCGCTGGGCGGCACGTTGGCCAGTGGCCGGGTGTTGAGCCGGGTCTGCAGCTCCTCCAACCGCCGAGCGCGCTCTTGCGCTGCTTGGATGGCTTCTTCTCCAATCATCATGTCCACGGCCGCGCGGCTGGCCTTCCACATGTTGGGCAACAGATCCTTGATCTGGGCGTCCATCGCCTCCAGCACAGGGTTTTTGACTTCAGGAAAATCCGCGCGGCCCAAGCGCGTGGCAGCATCCTCCCCGCGCCCAGGGCTGGTCTGGGCTTGCGCGCGACGCCGCGCTTCTGCATCTTGCGCATCCCGGGCCTCGCGCGCCCGCTTGTCCCGCTCGGCCAACCGGGTCTGTGCCTCTGCCGGGTTGGTCCTTGCCTGTGCATCCTCTGCGCGGCGGTCCTCGCGCCCCGCCACCGGCAACGGCAGTCCAGACCGCTCGGGCGCGGCCCCGTTGGCAAAACCGTCGGCCCGCTGACCCTCCTGCGCCGGGGCGACAGGAGACAGCGTTGGCGTGGTAGGCTGCGCCTGCGCACGCCCAGCCTCGCCTTGCGGTGCCACAA
>CALEDU010000243.1 GCA_937949455.1 uncultured Tepidimonas sp.
AGGGCTTCCAATCCTTGGATGCGCCCTTCGCCATCCACGATCGCCTGTCCATGGAGTGCAAACTCGCGCTCGCGCAGTCCGTGGCGCAGCTCGCGTTGCAGCGTGGCGCGTTCCACGGCCTTGGCTTGCATGTCGGGGTCAAAGAAGCGGATGGCATTGCGCCCAGCAGCCTTGGACTGGTACATGGCCAAATCGGCGCGTTGCAGAATTTCTTCGACCGCTTCGCGGCTACCCTGAAACAGGGTGATTCCGATACTGGGCGTGACCTGCACCTCGTGACCATCGTAAATCGATGGCTTTTCTAATTCGGCGCGGATCTTTTCGGCAACCATTTGGGCATTCCAAAGCGCAGCACTTTGTGCAGCACCCAGATTTTCCAGCAATACCACAAACTCATCGCCCCCCAGTCGCCCCACGACATCTTCGTTGCGCACAATACCCTGCAACCGCCGGGCGCAATCGCGCAGCAGTGCATCGCCCAGGCTGTGGCCGTAGGCATCGTTGACGTCCTTGAAATTATCTAGGTCGATAAAAAATAAAGCACCCCATTGACCGGAACGGTCTGCAGCAGCCTGGGCTTTGTGGAGCTGGTCCTGAAATGCCCGACGGTTATACAAACCCGTCAGACTGTCATAGAAAGCCAGGCGTTGGACGGTGGCTTCGGCGTTTTTGCGCGGCGTGATATTTCGCCCCACGCCCCGATAGCCCGTGCAGTTGCCGTGCTCGTCCACGATCGGCATGCCGCTCAGGGAAAACCACACCGACTGGCCGTCGGGCAGAATACGCTGGATTTCCCAGCGGCGGAACACGCGCCGTTGAGCAATCAGATCTTGCAAGGGTGCCCAGTCCTGGGGTTGGGGCCGGTTGGGGGAAAACACATCCCAAGGCCGCTTGCCCAGAAAGTGCCGAGCCAAATCGTGTTCTTCGACCGTGTGGCCCTCGAGGCGGGTGTAGCGACACTCGGCGTCCCACTCCCAATACCAGTCAGCGGACAGCTCGGTCAGACTGCGAAAGCGCGCCTCGCTCTCGCGCAGGGCGGCCAGGGCCTGTGCGTGCTTGGAAATGTCCGTGTAGACACACACCCAGCCGCCCCCCGGCAGCGCGATGGTCGAGCCCTGCAGGGTACGGCCGCTCGCTGTGCGGTAGGTATACACATGGGGACGCCCCTCGGCCTGCGTCGCGCGCAAGTGGTGCCACACCCGTTGCACGACGGCGACGGGATCGCCACGTAAATCGCCGCGCTGGATCTGCCAGCGCACGATGTCATCGATGGGCGCGCCCTCGAACAGCACGGTCTCGGGCAGTTCCAACAGGCGAGAGGCCGCATCGTTGTGCCCAACCACCCGACCCTGCCCATCCAAGACCACCAGCGCGTGGTGCAGATGGTCCAGCAATTCGGCGACCGATAGCCGGCCGCTGCGGGCCGCATCATCGGCGGCGGCACTGGGTGTGCCGGGCAAGGTCGAGCCGAATTCCATGGGCGCGCAGGCTTAGAAGGTTTCCCATTGGTCGTCCGCCCCCGCTGCGGCCGATTGCGTCACGGCTGGCGCGGCAGAGGGCTTGCGCGGCGCGGGCGCAGCAGGCTTGCCCGCCGCCGGTGCTGCTTGGGTGGAGGGGGCTGGTGCCGGTAGCTTGGGCTCGCGCCGAGGGGCCGCATGCGACGACGGCCCGGACAGGGGCTTGGGCGGGCTGGATGAGGCGCGCACGGGCTGGCGAGGTGCCACAGCGGGGCGCACCGGGGATGCAACCATCGCTGGCATCGACTCGCCGGTCTTGAAACGCGCCACCACCTGCTGCAGTTCGTGCGCTTGTTGCACCAGGCTTTGGGCGGCGGCAGCGGCCTGCTCGACCAGCGCCGCGATTTGCTGGGTGGCCTGATCGAGCTGCCCCACCGCGGCGTTGACCTGGGTGATGTTGTCGTTTTGCTCGCCAACCGAGGCGCTGACCTCGCCGATCAGATCGGCCACCCGGTCGATGGCTTGCACCGCCTCTTGGACCGTGCGCCCAGCGGCGTCCACCTGCTGGCTGCCCTCGCGTACCTGTGCCACGCTGGCCTCGATCAGGGTTTTGATTTCCTTGGCCGCTTGGGCGCTGCGTTGGGCCAGCTGACGCACTTCGCCCGCCACCACCGCAAAGCCCCGGCCCGCCTCGCCCGCGCGCGCTGCCTCCACCGCGGCATTGAGCGCCAAGATGTTGGTCTGGAAGGCAATGCCGTCGATGACCTGGGTGATGTCCGCGATCTTGGTGCTGCTGGCCTCGATGCCTTGCATGCTGCCTACGACCTGTTGCACCGCCAGGCCGCCGCGTTTGGCCGCATCGGCCGCCTGCTGCGCCACCTGGTTGGCGGTACGGGCCGATTCGGCCCCGTGGCGCACCGACTCGGTCATGCTTTGCAGACTGGCCGCCGTTTGTTCCAGGCTTGCCGCAGCACTTTCGGTGCGACTGGAGAGGTCTTGGTTGCCTTGGGCGATTTCGCCCGCCGCCGCCGCCACCTGGTCGGCTGCGCGGCGCACGCCTTGCAAGGCCTCGCGCATGGCCTGCACGATTTTGGCCTTGGAGCGCAGCAGATCGCCGATTTCGTCGCCGCGCCCGCCGTCGTGCACCGCCACGCTGAAATCGCCCGCAGCAAGGCGCTCGTTGATCGCCAGCAATTGGCGAATGGGCCCCGTGATGCTGCGCGCCAGGGCCAGCGCCACGGCCACCCCAACAGCGATGGCCAGCAGCAGCACGCCCACCTCGATCATCTGAATGGTGCGCAGCAGGGCTTGCGCCTCTTGGTCCTCCTGCTGCTGTCGGGCCTGAATGCTCTTGAGCAAGTTCTCTTGCGCTTGCAGGTAAGCCTGGGCGTTGGGCCAATAGCGCCCCTCGTACACCGCCTTGGCCTGCGCGGCATCGAGCGTCTGCAGCACTTGCAGCAGCTCGCGCCGCGCCTCCAACTGGCTTTGGCGCAAGGCCTGCACCCGCTGCAAGGCCTCCTCGGCCCCCGTGCCGGCGACTTGCTCGGCCACTTGTTTTTCCAACTGGTTGACGCGCTCGCGCGTCGCTTCCATGCGGCGGGTGAAGTAAGCCTGCACCTCGCGCCCGTTTTCGCCTAGGCCCAGCTCCAGCATGGCCTGCGCGCGCTCGATTTGGCTGCGGGTGGTGTCATGCCACTCGGCGGCCAAAGCCTCGAGTGTCGCCAATCGGGTCCGGTCATCCATGACCGCTTGGCTGCGCCACTGACTCCACCATGCCACCCCAAAGATGGTCAGTTGCAAGGCCAACAACAAGCCCATGGCCCAAGCCAGCCGGGTGCCGATGCGCCAGTTCTGAACATTCATGAGACACACTCCCGAGGAAAAAAGCACCAAAAAGCCAATACCAGCCCCGAGTGGGGGCGCGAATCGAACCCCGGCCTTGGGCGAGCCTCAAACCGGGGCCCGGTGCCGCTCGGGCCCATGATAGCCGGAGGAATCGCCCTGTCCGCGCACCTGCGCAGGCAACAGCGGGGGATGGGTACCTTCCTGCGGCAGGCGAAAGACCGCCACCGTTTGCGCCATGCGCTGCGCCTGGGCGCGCACATTGTTGGCCGTGTCGGTACTGCGCGCCACCAAACCGACGTTTTGCTCCGTCATGTGATCCACCTCGGCCACGGCGGCATGGATTTGCGCCAGCGCTTGCGCCTGTTGTTGCAGGGCGGCCGTGATGTCACGGATGAAGATCGACACCTGCTCGGCATTGGCAACGATGTCGCGGATGGTGGCACCCGCTTCGTGCACCTGCGCGGTGCCAGAAGCCACCTGCTGCACGCTGGCCTCGATCAGGGTTTTGATTTCCTTGGCCGCTTGGGCGCTGCGCTGGGCCAGTTGGCGCACCTCGCCCGCCACGACGGCAAAACCGCGTCCAGCCTCGCCCGCACGGGCTGCCTCCACCGCGGCATTGAGCGCCAAGATGTTGGTCTGGAAGGCAATGCCGTCGATGACCCCGACGATGTCGGCAATTTTGCGACTGGCCGCCTGGATGCCCTCCATGGTGGTCACGATTTGCACCACGGCCTGCCCCCCACGGTCGGCCACCTCGGCATTGCGCCGGGCCAAATCGATGGCCGTCTGGGCGGCTTGGTTGCTGGCTTGGGCGTTGCGCGACAAGTCGTCCAGACTGGCAGTGGTCTGGCGCAGGTGCTCGGCCGTCTTTTCGCTGCGCTCGGCCAGGTCTTGGCTGCCGCGCGCCACCGATTCGGCGGTGTGGTTCATGCGCTCGGCCGTCTCGCGCACGGCACCCACGGTGCGGGCAAGCGAGTCTTGCATGTCCGCCAGGCTGCGCATCAAGGCGGTCAATTCGTCGCGGCCATCGGTGTCGGCACGCGTGGACAGGTCACCGCGCGCAATCGCCACCGCCATGGCCTGCGCCTGCTGCACAGGGCGCACAATGCTGCGGAAATTCATCCAGGTGGTGGGCACGACGATGGCCAGCGCCGCGGTCAGTGCAGCCCCCAAAGCCCACAACGCCTGGGCGCGGATCTGTTCGCCACGCTCGGTCAGTTGAATCATCTGCTGGGTAAAGGCTTCGTCGCCCCCAGTCCCGGTGGCCATCCTGGCCAACGTCAGCGCTTCGTGCTGGGCGATCTGCATGTGGTGCACCGCCCATACTCCCACTGCAGCCAGGGCCGACAGCAGCACCAGCACCACGCCGATCGCCCCCAGCATCCGCGCGCGCACGGTGAAGGCGCGCATCCAATCGCTCGTCCCCATGAGGTCCGTCCTTTGCCAGTACCCGGCGCGGTGCCTGCGGCGTTCAGACGTCCGTCAGCCCCATGTCGGGACTGCCCATCAGGGCTTCGATGTCCATCAGAATCAGCATGCGTTCACCCACGCTGGCGATGCCGGTGATGAACGCCGTGTCCACCGTCGATGACGCCATTTCGGGCGCAGGGCGAACCTGCTCACGCGGCAGTTCCAGCACGTCGGAGACCGAGTCGACGACCGTGCCGACCACCCGGCCCTTGACATTGAGGACGATGACCACCGTCAGGCCGTTGTATTCGACCTTGCTGCAGCCGAGCTTGATGCGCAGGTCCACCACGGGGACGATCACGCCACGCAGGTTGACGACACCCAGGATGTGGGCAGGCGCACTGGCGATGCGGGTCGGGTTTTCGTAGGAGCGGATTTCCTGCACACGCAGGATGTCGATGCCGTACTCCTCCCCCCCCAGTCGGAAGGTCAGATATTCGGCACTCGCGCGTCCGCCGTGTACGTCGTCGGCGTGGACGACGTTCGAGGTGGCAATGGCGTTCATGGTGTCACTCCTTTTGAGCGGGACAGGCAGAGCCAGCGGTGGCATCGACCATGGGCGGCACACCAATCAGCTCAAACCTATGGTGCCAGAGTATCGGCCAAAAATGCCGACTTGCATACGCAACAGGCGCACCGGCATCCACAAAAGCGCTGCCGATGTGATCGATGGCGGACATGCGCGCCGTCAGGGCCCCCGTCAGTGGCCGTCGAAGCTCACCAGGGTAAACAGCGACAAGCCCGCTTGCTGCAAGCGCTGCAGACCGCCGAGCTCGGGCAAGGCCACGATGGCAGCGCCCTCGGTGACGGTGGCACCCAGCTTTTCCAGCAGCTTTTTGCCGGCCATCATGGTGCCGCCGGTGGCGATCAGATCGTCGATCAGCAGCACCCGGTCGCCGGGCTGGACTGCGTCGGTGTGCAACTCGACGGTGGCGCTGCCATACTCCAGTTCGTAGGTTTCTTCGACTGTGGTGAAAGGCAGCTTGCCCTTCTTGCGGATGGGCACAAAGCCGATCCCCAGCTCATAGGCCACCACCGAGCCGATGATGAAACCACGCGCATCCAGCCCCGCCACCACATCGGGGCGCCGGTCGCGGTCCATGTAGCGGTGGACGAAGGTGTCGATCAGCACCCGAAACACTTTGGGGTTCTGCAGCAATGGGGTGATGTCGCGAAACTGCACTCCGGGCGCAGGCCAGTCGGGCACAGTGCGGATGTGGGCTTTGAGGTAGGCGGCGGTGTCCATGAGGGCCGATTATCCGGCCAGCAGCTTGCTTTCGGCCAGCGTCAGCGCCTCGGGCGTGCCGTACAACACCACGGCATCACCACCGTGCAGGCGCAGATCGTCGCTGGGCTCCTCGTGCCTGCCTCCGGCGCGGCGCACGCCCACCACCCGCACCCCAAGCGCGTGCAAGGCCAACTCCCCCAAGCTTTGCCCCACGGTCGGCCCACCCGGGGGCAGTACCACCGTGGCCAAGCGCTCTTGATAGGGCTCGTCGATGGCATCGTCATCGGCACCGTGGAAGTAGCCGCGTAGCAGCTGATAGCGCGCCTCGCGCTGCTGCTGAACCAGCCGCACCACGCGGCGCAGCGGCACTCCGACCAGCGCCAGCGCATGGCTGGCCAGCATCAGGCTGGCCTCCAGCGCTTCGGGTACCACTTCGGCGGCACCCGCAGCCTGCAGATGGGCCAGATCGGCATCGTCCACCGTGCGGACCACCACCGGCACCGCCGGCGCATGCTCGCGCACATGGTGCAGCACCTTCAGCGCGCTGGGGGTGTTCAGATAGGTGACGACGACGGCGCTTGCGCGCGCCAGGCCAGCTGCCATCAGGGATTGCAGGCGCGCTGCGTCGCCAAACACGACGGAGTGCCCCGCCGCTGCGGCCTGCCGCACCCGGTCGGGGTCCAGGTCCAGTGCCATGTAAGGGATGTGCTCGCCATCCAACAGGCGAGCCAGGTTCTGTCCGCAGCGGCCATAGCCGCAAATGATCACATGTTTGTCGGCCGCGATCGCCTTGCGCGCGATCTGCGTCATCTGCACCGATTGCATCAGCCAGTCGCTGCCGACCAGCCGCGCCACCATGGCGTTGCTGTGCTGGATGATGAAAGGCGTCAGCAGCATCGAGATGACCATCGATGCCAGCGTCGGATTGAACAACGCGGGAGGCACCAGGCCGTTCTGATTGGCCAACTGCAGCAGCACCAGACCAAATTCACCCGCCTGCATCAGATACAGCCCCACGCGCAGCGAGGTCCCCATCGACGCCCCGAGCGCGCGGGTCAGCGCGGTGATCAGCGCCAGCTTGAAGGCCAGCGACAGCACCAGCAACAGCAACACCAAAGGCCAGCGCTCGAGCACAAGACGCCAGTCCAGCATCATGCCGATGGTGATGAAAAACAGCCCCAGCAGCACATCGTGGAAGGGGCGGATGTCGGTCTCGACCTGGTGTCGGTATTCCGTCTCGGCAATCAGCATGCCGGCCACGAACGCGCCCAGTGCCAGCGACAGCCCCGCGTGCTCGGTCAACCAGGCCAGCCCCAGTGTGACGAGCAACAGGTTGAGCATGAACAGCTCCTGGCTCTTGCGCCGCGCCACCAACGTCAGCCACCAACGCATCACCCGCTGGCCGCCGGTGAGCAGCACGGTCAGAAGCACCGCCGCCTTGACCAGCGCCAGCAGCAGCGCCCCGACCAGGTTCTCGCTGGAGGCACCCAGGGCCGGAATCAGCACCAGCAGCGGCACCACCGCCAGATCTTGAAACAGCAAGATACCGACCACGCGCTGACCGTGCTCGGACTCCAGTTCCAGTCGGTCGGCCATCAGCTTGATGACGATGGCGGTGCTGCTCATCGCCATGACGCCGCCCATGACCAGGGCCATCGGCCACTCGAGCATCCACCACTGCGGCAGCCACCACCCCAGCGCCAGCGACGCCAGTGTGGTCAGCAGCACCGTCGCGACGACCTGGGCCGTGCCCAGCCCAAAGACATGGCGCTTCATCGCGCGCAGCTTGGGCAGGCTGAATTCCAGCCCGATGGCGAACATCAGGAACACCACGCCAAACTCGGCCAGGTAGCGCAAACCGGCAGAGTTTTGAGCTAGCGCCAGTGCGTGCGGGCCGATCAACACGCCAACCGCCAGGTAGCCGATCATTGCGGGCAACTGCAGGGTGCGGCAAACCACCACCCCCAGCACGGCAGCCAGCAAATACAGCAACGCGATGTCCAATACATTCATCCCCCCGATCTTACGGCGGTACGGACGATGGCCTTGCCGGATAATCTCCGTATGACCTTGTCTCGCCCCGTACACCCTGCACATCCTGTACCCGACACCGATGCGCTGCTGGCCATCGCGCGCGCGGCGCTGGACACCGAGATTCAGGGTTTGCAGGCGATGTCCGATCGGCTAGACGCCCGGTTTGCGCAGGCGGTGCACACGGTGCTGGCCTGCGGTGGGCGGGTGGTCGTCACCGGCATGGGCAAAAGCGGACACGTCGGCCGCAAAATTGCCGCAACTTTGGCCTCCACCGGTACGCCCGCGCTGTTCATGCATCCGGCCGAGGCCAGTCACGGCGACCTGGGCATGATCACACCGGCCGACGTGGTGCTGGCGATCAGCAACTCTGGCGAGAGCGAGGAGCTGACCGCCATCTTGCCGCTGATCAAGCGCATGGGGGTGCCGCTGCTGGCGATGACGGGACGGGCCGACTCCAGCCTGGGCCGCCATGCCGATGTGGTGCTGGACACCGGGGTGGCGCGCGAGGCCTGCCCCCATAATCTGGCCCCGACCGCCAGCACCACGGCGCAAATGGCCATGGGCGACGCGCTGGCGGTGGCGTTGCTGAGCGCGCGTGGTTTTCAGCCAGATGACTTCGCCCGTTCGCACCCCGGCGGCGCGCTCGGCCGCCGTCTGCTGACCCTGGTGCGCGACGTGATGCGCCCGCTGGAGACAACCCCACAAGTGCCCCCCACCGCCACGCTGATCGAGACCATGCGCGCCATGAGTGCGGGCGGGTTGGGTGCGGCGGCGGTGGTGGACGACACGGGTGCGGCCATCGGCATCTTCACCGATGGGGACTTGCGCCGGTTGATCGAGCGGCGCGAGAACGCCGATCTGCGCCACCTGACCGCCAGCGAGGTCATGCACCCGCAGCCACGCACCGTGCGGCCGCAGATGCTGGCCGCGGAGGCGGCCAAGCTCATGGAAACGCACCGCATCACCAGCGTGCTCGTGGTCGATGACGACGGGCGGCTGGTGGGTGCCCTCAACCATCACGACCTCATGCGCGCCAAGGTGATTTGATGATCCTGCCGGTGTTGGATTTCCCTCCCGAGACGCTGCTGCGGGCGCAGGACGTGCGCGTCGCTTTTTTTGACGTGGACGGTGTGCTCACCGACGGCGGTCTTTATTTTGGGCCCGACGGCGAGGCACTCAAGCGCTTTTCCAGCCTGGATGGCCACGGCCTGAAATTGCTGCGCTGCGCCGGCATCGAGCCCGCCGTCGTCACCGGACGCGACTCGGCTGCTTTGCGCCATCGCCTGCAGGCCCTCGGGGTGCAGCATGTGCGCTATGGCACGGAAGACAAGCGCCCGGCCGCCGAGGCCATTTTGGCGTCTTTGGGGCTGGACTGGTCGCAGGCTGCCGCCATGGGCGACGACTGGCCCGATCTGCCCATGCTGCGCCGCTGCGCACTGGCCGTGGCCCCGCCATCCGCCCATGCCGAAGTGCGGGCCTGTGTGCACCACGTCACCCATGCGGCGGCTGGCCAAGGCGCAGCGCGGGAGTTTTGCGACCTGCTGCTGGTGGCGTCGGGCCGCTATGCCAGCCTGCTG
>CALEDU010000244.1 GCA_937949455.1 uncultured Tepidimonas sp.
CTGGGCATGGCGGCGCTGGCAGGGAACCCCTTTAGGAACGTCGAGCGCGCGGCTTGACCTGGCCGATGCCATGCGCATGGCGGCCCAGGGCAAAGGACAAAAAAATCTTCATCCACAAAGTCGTACCCGCCACCGCAACCCAGGTCTGATACTCCAGCCATCCCATCAGAACCGCCCCGATGACGCCCACCAGCACACCGCCGCCCACCAAATTGATCGCCATCTCGTAAGGGGCCCACCGCTCGGCATCGATCGGGGGCTCCCCCTTTTTCAGGGCGACCTCGGAAAAATCGCGGTGCACCAGAATGCGCCATGCCCGTCGCAGCCAGAAAAATGCCACGGGAAAGAGCGCCAGGAAAAACAAAATCTTGATCGGATAGATGCTGACCATGGCGTGCTCATCAAAAAAAGCCCCGCCGGCGGGGCCGGTGGGGCCGGTGGGGCCGGTGGGGCCATATTGTCACCCGCCCGCAGGCAAGCCACCCTGCGGGACGGACGCATCGGGCAAGACGCCCGATGCAAACCGCGCTCAGTGCGCCACGGCCGCGCCTGCACCCTTGGGCACACGGACCGACTCGACCAACTCTTGGATATGCGAGGGCACGGGCTTGGACACCGCGCTGACCGCAAAGGCCACCACGAAGTTGACGATGGCGCCCACGGTGCCGAACGCCTCCGGCGTCACGCCGAAGAAACTGTTGGCGCCGCCAATCAGGTCCAGATACTCGGTGCCCTTGACGAAGAAGATGCCCTTGTGCGCGAACACATAGAACAGCGTCACGAACAGGCCGGCGAGCATGCCCGCCACGGCGCCTGCGCCGGTCACCTTTTTGCTGAAGATGCCCATCATCAGCGCTGGGAAAATCGTCGAAGCGGCGATACCGAAAGCCAGCGCCACCGTCCCCGCGGCAAAGCCCGGCGGGTTCAACCCCAGATAGCCCGCGACGATGATGGCACCAGCCATGGCGATCTTGCCGGCCAGCAGCTCGTTCTTCTCGCTGATGTTGGGGTTGATGGCACCCTTGATCAGGTCGTGCGAGATGGCCGACGAAATCGCCAGCAGCAGGCCCGCTGCAGTGGACAGGGCCGCAGCCAGACCACCGGCCGCAACCAGCGCGATCACCCAGTCGGGCAGCAGCGCGATTTCAGGGTTGGCCAACACGATGATGTCGGCGTTGACGGTGAGCTCATTGCCCTTGAGGCCAGCGGCCTCGGCCTTGGCCTTGACA
Source organism: uncultured Tepidimonas sp. (assembly GCA_937949455.1). Lineage (GTDB taxonomy): Bacteria > Pseudomonadota > Gammaproteobacteria > Burkholderiales > Burkholderiaceae_C > Tepidimonas. Next base: position 1,230 of record CALEDU010000244.1, read on the forward strand.
GCCTCGTTCTTCGTCTTGTCGTTGTAGAACTGGATGCGGCCGTCGCCGTTCTTGTCCTCGAACTTCAGCAGACCGGTCTTCTCCCAACGCTTGAACCAATCGGGGCGCTGCTCGTAGGGCAACGCGGCTTCGGGTGCGAGCAGATCTGCGTTGGCCTTGACGCGTTCGGCGTTCACCCGGATGCCACCAGCCGGGTCGGGTTCCACACCAACGGCCGTGTTGACGGTACCGATGAGATTGAGGCGGGCCATGCCACCGACCGCCGGGGCCGTGGTGTAGAGCAAGGCGATGAAGACCAGCGCCCAGCCCGCAGACGAGCGGGCGTCGGAGACCTTGGGCACCGTGAAGAAGCGCACGATCACGTGCGGCAGGCCGGCCGTGCCGATCATCAGCGACACCGTGTAGAAGAACATGTTGAGCTTGTTGCCCGCCACGGCAGTGGTGTACTCGGCGAAGCCGAGGTCGCGCACCACTTGGTCCAATTTGGCCAGCAATGCGACATCCGTGCCCTTGAGGTCGGAGCCCAGACCCAGTTGTGGAATGACGTTGCCCGTCAGCGCCAGCGAGATGAAGAAGGCCGGCACCAAGTAAGCCAAAATCAGCACGACGTACTGGGCCACCTGCGTGTAGGTGATGCCCTTCATGCCGCCGAACACCGCGTAGGCGAACACGATGGCCATGCCGATGTAGATGCCCATGTCGCTGGAGACACCCAGGAAGCGCGAGAATGTCACGCCCACCCCGGTCATCTGGCCGATGATGTAGGTGATCGAGGCCACCAGCAGACAGATCACGCCGACGTTGCGCGCGGTCTTGGAGTAGTAGCGGTCACCGATGAACTCGGGCACGGTGAATTTGCCGAACTTGCGCAGGTACGGTGCCAGCAGGCAGGCCAGCAGCACATAGCCGCCCGTCCAACCCATCAGGAAGACGGCACCGCCGTAGCCCATGTTGGAGATCAGGCCAGCCATCGAGATGAACGAGGCTGCGCTCATCCAGTCGGCTGCAGTGGCCATCCCGTTGGTGACGGGATGCACGCCGCTACCAGCGACGTAGAAGTCGGAAGTGGTGCCGGCACGCGACCACACCGCGATGCCGATGTACAGGGCAAACGTGAAGCCGACGACCAGGTAGGTCCAGAGTTGAAGACTCATTTTATGTTCCTTCGAAATCAGTCTTCGGCCATGCCGAACTTGCGGTCGATGTCACCCATCTTTTTCGCGTACCAGAAGATGAGCGCGATGAAGATGTAGATGGAGCCCTGTTGCGAGAACCAAAAGCCCAAGGGGTAGCCCCCCAGTTTGATGGCGTTGAGGGCGTCGGCAAACAGGATGCCGGCACCGTAAGACACCAGGAACCAGATGACCAAAACCTTGGTCAGCAGCCCCAGCGTCGCAGACCAGTAGGCCCGGGCGTTGCTGTCAAGAGACATGGTGGATCTCCTCGAATACACATGCAGGAATAGACGGCAGGTGCCGCCAGCCAGAACATCGCTCGGATGGCGCGCAATGTTGCTGGGCGCAATATCTGCAGCAATCCTTACAGCGGCCTGATGAATCCGAGAAAAACGCCCAAAACTAGGGTAAGTCCCAATCCTCGCGGGTCGCTGGCAGCTCGATGCAGACCCACTGTCCCAGGGCCGGGGCTTCGCGCGGCCAATCTTCGGCCACCTGAGGCACGGCGGTGCCGCCCCATTGCAGGGTGTATCGGACGGCACGGATGACCCCCGCGTGTGTGATCCACACTTGGTGGCCTGCATCGTTTGCCACGGTGGCACGCAGGGCGCGTCGCACCCGGTGCAGCAACATCCGTACGGACTCGCCTCCGCCAGGGCGATAGTCGGCAAAATCGGCCGCCCAGGCATCGAGCTCGGTGCGCGGCACATCGCCCCAGGGCCGCCGTTCCCAGGTGCCAAAATCCAGCTCGCTCAAATCGGCGTCCACGGCTGGTGCTGTAAGACTGGGGCGTCGCTCTTGCAGCGCCTGGGCCAGCTGGCGTGCCCGGCTCAGCGACGAGACGCGCCAGCCAAAGCGCTCCGGCAGCGCCGCGTCCAGCCGCCGGGCCGCCTCCGCCGTGGCCAGCGGATCGGCGGGAATGTCACTCGCCCCATAGCAAATGCCAGGCGGCACGGCAGTGGCGGCATGGCGCACGAGCCACAAGCGCACGACCTCAACCCCAACCCCGGGCTTGCAGCCCGAGTCCGACCGCCAGCCCCAGATAAAAAGCCAGTTCCGTCATCTGCTGGGTGGCACCCAGCGTGTCCCCGGTAAAGCCCTGCAGGCGCCGCTGCAGCCAGCGACGCATGGCAAGCAGTACACCCCCTGCGGCCACCAGCGCCACCACCCAAGGGGCGGACGGCAACAGCCCGACGACCAACGCCATCGCTCCTGCCCACCAGCCCAGCCCCACGCCCCAGGCGGACGGGCCGATGGCATCGGCCAAGGGCTTGGACTTGGAGCGGGGGGTGTCACCCACATGGGGCAGGGTGCGGATGATCCACAGCGGGGCCAGCCGCGAGGTGACATGGGCGGCGAACAGCCCGGCGGCTACCAGCGCGATGCCGTGTTGCGCCAGCAGTGCCAACAGGCCCACTTTGGTCACCAAGGCCAGCACCAGTGTGACAGCCCCGTAGCTGCCGATGCGCGAATCTTTCATGATGTCGAGTGCCCGCTCGCGCTCGACCACACCGCCAAGGGCGTCGGCGGTGTCGGCCAATCCATCTTCGTGAAAGGCCCCTGTCAGAGCGACGCTGGCGGCCGTGGCCAGGGCCGCCGCTACCCAGGCCGATGCGGGCTGGGCGGGCAGCATCCACAGGGCCGCGGCGCACACCGCGGCGCAAGCCCCCCCAACCAGCCACCCCACCCCCGGAAAATGTGCCGCACTGGCGCGCAGCATCGCCGGAGAGTAGCCCACCCACGCCGCCAGTCGCCCGGTCACCGGGATGCGCGTGAAAAACTGCAGCGCCAGCAAAAAATGCCGCACAGCGCCAGTCAGGACGGCAATGGGTCGCGGGTGGAACGGCGGTTCGGCCATGCGGCTTCTCCGGGCCGATCAGGCAGCAACCGGTGCGGGGTCTGATGCAGCGCGCGCCACACCAGCGTCCCCGAAACTGGCCATCTCGCGAAGGATGGCGCAGGCCGACACCAGCAGCGGCCAGGCCAGCGCCGCGCCGGACCCTTCGCCCAATCGCAGGCCGAGGTCCAGCAGCGGCTCGGCCTTCAGATGCGCCAGCAGCAGCGCGTGGCCGCGCTCGCCAGAACGGTGTGCGAACACGCAGCGCTGCAGCACGTGCGGGCGCAGCCGCGCCGCCACCAGCACCGCAGCGGTGGTGATGAAGCCGTCGACCACGATGACGCGGCGCTCGGCGGCAGCCTGCAGCACGGCACCGGTCATGGCGGCGATTTCCAAGCCGCCCAAGGCCGCCAGCGCTTGCAGCGGCTCGCTGGCCTGCGCATGGCGTGCCAGCACCCGCCGCAGCACATCGATCTTGCGCTGCACGCCGGTGGCGTCCAGCCCGGTGCCGGCACCGGTGCAGTCGGCGATGTCCAGGCCGGTCAGCCGGCTCATGAGCAGCGCCGCGGCGGAGGTGTTGCCGATGCCCATCTCCCCGAGCAGCAGCACATTGCCGGGCAAGCGCTGCACCAGCCCGATGCCATGCTGCAGCGCCTGCACGCATTGCCCCTCGGTCATCGCCGGCTGCTGCAGCGCATCGGCCGTGCCCCAGGCCACCTTGGCATCCACCAGGCCAGGCCGCGGCGCGAGGGCGTGGCGCACGCCGCAATCCACCACCGTCAGCGCCAGCGTGTGCTGGCGTGCCAGCACGCTGACGGCCGCGCCGCCGGCCAGAAAGTTTTCCACCATTTGCCAGGTGACATCGCTCGGATAGGCGGATACGCCGTGCGCGGCGAGTCCATGGTCGGCGGCGAAGACCACCAGCTGCGGCTCGCGCAGCGCGGGCGCTTCGGTGCCCAAGATCAGGCCCAGCCGTTGCGCCAGCGCTTCTAGGCGGCCGAGCGATCCCAGCGGCTTGGTCTTGTCATCCAACAGCGCCTGCAGGCGTGCGGCCAGGGCCGGGTCGTGCAAATCGGGCACGCTGGGCAGGTCGTCGGGGCTCAGGGTCGTCATCACAGGCTCCTCCAAAGGGACAATCAGAAGGAATCAAAGGGGATCAAGGGCCAGCCAGCGCTGCGAGCACTCCGCTGGCGAAATGCGCTTCGGCCAGGTCCGCCAGACCGTCGAACACCTCTGCCAGCGGACGGGCGCGCGTGCCCAGGAGTGCGCGCAGCGCGGCGGCGTCCTCGAACAGGCCGTGCAGATAGAGGCCCAGCACATTGCCAGCCGCGTTGCACCAGGCCAGACCTGGCAGTACTTCATGCGCGATCTCACCGCGCGCGACG
>CALEDU010000245.1 GCA_937949455.1 uncultured Tepidimonas sp.
ATGGGCACTCGGGCGCACAGGCCCAGCGCAAGGTTATATCATCGGGCCCATTGTAGTGGCGCGCGCCCCGAGCCGCCCGCACCCACACTCCGCACACATGTCAGGCATCGAAGAACTCAAGAACACGGGGCTCAAGGCCACGTTGCCGCGACTGAAGATCCTGGAGATCTTTCAGTCGGGGCGCCAGCGCCACATGACGGCCGAGGACGTCTTCAAGGTGCTGCTGGATGAGCAATCCGACATTGGCCTGGCCACCGTATACCGGGTGCTGATGCAGTTCGAGCAGGCTGGCATCCTGGTGCGCAGCAACTTCGAGTCCGGCAAGGCGGTCTATGAGCTCAACGAAGGGCAGCATCATGACCATCTGGTGTGCCTGGACTGCGGGCGAGTGGAGGAGTTCTACGATGCCGAGATCGAGCGGCGCCAGCAAGCCATCGCGCAGGAACGGGGTTTTGCCCTTCAAGAGCATGCGCTGTCGCTGTATGCCCACTGCCAGCTGAGCGATTGCCCCCACCGCAGCCGGCAACGGCGGGGCTGAAGGGCGGTCAGCCTGGGATCAGTCGTCGCGCAGCATGGCGGCACGCTGGCGTTGCACGAATTCTTGGTAGGTGTCGATGCCGCGCAACTGCAAAATGGCATTGCGCACGGCGGCTTCCACCAGCACGGCAATATTGCGCCCCGCCACCACCGGAATGATGGCCTTGCGGATGGCGACACCGAGTACATCCTGGTAGATGGGTTCGCTGGGTAGGCGCTCGTATTCGCGCTCCAGCGTCGCCAGGCGAACCAGGTGCACGATCAAGCGCAAGCGCATCTTGCGTCGTACGGCCGTCTCGCCAAAGATGGCCTTGATGTCCAGCAGGCCAATGCCACGCACCTCCAGCAGGTTTTGCAGCAGATCGGGGCAGCGGCCCTCGACGATGGTCTGGTTGACGCGATAGACATCGACTGCGTCGTCGGCCACCAGCCCATGCCCGCGCGAGATCAACTCCAGTCCCAGTTCGCTCTTGCCCAGGCCGGATTCGCCGGTGATCAGCACGCCCAACCCCAGGATATCCATGAACACGCCATGCATCGTCGTGCGTTCGGCGAAATGGCGCGACAGGTAGGCGCGCAACACGTCGATGACGAACGCCGCCGAGGCCGCGGTGGCAAAAAGCGGGATGTGGGCGCGCTCGCACATCGCCACCAGCTCGGCGGGCGGGGTCTGGTCGTCTGCGACGACGAGCAGCGGCGGCTCCAGTGTGACGATGCGCGCGACCCGGCGCCGACAGTCCTCCACCGTCGCGTTGTGCAAATACGCAACCTCGCGCACGCCCAGCACTTGGGCGCGGTAAGGGTGAATGTAGTTGAGATAGCCCACCAGGTCGGCCCCCGAGCGCGCCTCGGCGACTGCCTTATCGTCAAAGCGCCGTTCGGATGCCGTTTGCCCCGCGACCCACTGCCATTTCAGGGTCTCGCGATGGTCCTCGAACAGGGCGTCGGCACTGACGGCGCTGGGTTTCATGGGGGGTGAGTTGGCGGCATGCAGCCGCCACGCGCAATCAGACCGCTGCGTGGGTGGATTGCCAGCCCGCGACCAGGCCGTGCAAAGTGGCGGCATTGTCCGCGTTGCGCATTTTTTCGCGCAAGGCCGCGTCGCTCAACAACTCGGCGATTTCAGACAGGATCTCCAGATGCTTCTGGGTGGCCGCTTCGGGCACCAGCAAAAAGATCAGCAGATTGACGGGTTGCTCGTCCGGCGCATCGAAACCGATCGGCTGGGCCAGCTGAAACACCGCCGCCATGGGTTGCTTGAGGCCTTTGATACGCCCGTGCGGGATGGCCACACCGTGGCCCAGCCCGGTGGAGCCCAGGCGCTCGCGGGCAAACAGGCTGTCGGTGACGAGGGCGCGGTTGAGTCCGTGCAGGGATTCAAACAGCAGACCGGCCTCCTCGAACGCGCGCTTCTTGCTCGTGGCCTCGACGGCCACCAGCACGTGCTCGGGCGGCAGGATCGCAGAAAGTCGGTTCATCGGGGTATGCCTCGAAACGAGGGAGTCATTATGCCCCCATCACCGCCGCGTTGCCGTCGCCGAAAAACGACAAACCGCTTGACCAGCGGCCAAGCGGCGGGCGGCGCTGGAGCGCGGCGATCAGAGCGTTCAGACGACCTCGCGCTTGAGTGGCAGGTGGTGGTGATCCTGCGCCTTGTCTTTGTAGCGCAGCACTTGGCGATCGAGCTTGTCGGCCAGCTCATCGACGGCGGCGTACAGATCGGCGTGCGTGCTTTCGGCGTAAATGTCTTTGCCCTTGACGTGGATGTTGCATTCCGCCTTTTGGCGGAGATCCTTGTCCTTGGTCTTGTCCACGGACAGCAGGACACGGATGTCCACCACCTGATCGAAATGGCGCGAGATGCGCTCCAGCTTGGTGGTCACATAATCACGCAGCGCAGGTGTCACTTCGAGATGGTGTCCGCTGATGGTCAGGTTCATAAAGAGCCTCCTTTTGCTCCTGAAAAAAGGCCCGACAGCCGACGCGCGGGCCGCAGGGACAGGATTGGACCGTCCCGGCTCTCACTATGCCTGTTTGAAGCCAATGTGACAAGCTCCGACTGCGGCGCAGGCGCGGGGTTTCCCCGAATGGGAAAAGGCGCGGACCGCATGGGATACTGGGTATGTAGCGACGAGCCGCCGAGATGCCGAATGGCCCTGGAAACCCTCATCGCCTCCAGCTTTGAAGCGCCGCTGGCCGACCAGCCAAAGCGGCGTGCTTTGGTGCTCATGGGCGGAGGCGCGCGTACGGCTTACCAAGCGGGTGTGTTACGGGCGCTGGCCAGGCTGTCGAGAAAAGGTCCCTTTCCCTTCCAAATCCTGCTGGGCACATCGGCGGGAGCACTCAACGCGGCCTACCTGGCCAGCCGCGCGCAGGAGGGCGGGGCCGCCTTGGAGCAGCTGGCCACATTTTGGTCGCGCCTGCGCTCCGGCCAGGTGTATCGATTGGCCACCTGGCGACTGGGCCCACCCAATTTGTTGACGGCTGGCCTGACCTTGATGCGCCAGGTGCGCCGACACCGCGCGCTGCTAGACACCCGCCCGCTGGTGGACACCCTGCACCACCATCTGGATCTGCGGCGCATCGGCGCAGCGCTGGCAGACGGTACGCTGGATGCGCTGGGGGTCACGGCATCGAGCTACACCAGCGGCGAACATTGGACCTTTTTTCAGGCGGCCAGCGCCGTTTGTGCCCCCTGGCGCCGCCCGGGACGGCGGGCCGAGGCGCAGACGATCGGTGTCGCGCACCTGATGGCATCCGCTGCGATCCCTTTCCTGTTCCCGGCGGTCCCCTTGCGGGTGGATGGACAGCTGGAATATTTTGGCGACGGCTCGATGCGCCAGCTCTCGCCGCTGTCGGGGGCGATCCACCTGGGTGCGCGGCAAATTCTGGTCATCGGCGTGGGCCAGCCCCAACGCGCCGGGCTGACCGCCCCACGCACCACAGGCCTGCAAGAACCCAGCGCAGGCACCATCGCCGGCCACGCCCTGGCCAGTGTGTTTTACGACACGCTGCAGGCCGATGTGGAGCAGGCCCAGCGCGTCAGCCGCACCCTGGCGCAACTGCCACCGGCCGTGGCAGCCGCTCTGCCCTACCGCCCGGTCGAGGTGCTGGCACTGCAGCCCAGCGCCTCGCTGGACGAACTGGCGCTCAAACACGTGCAGGCGCTGCCTGGCACCACGCGCGATACACTCGCCGGCCTGGGGGCGCTGGAGACCCGCCGCAGCGGAACGGGCAGCGCGGCGGCCCTGGCCAGCTATCTGCTGTTCGAGCCGGACTTCGTCGATGCGCTAATCCGGCTGGGTGAAGCCGATGCGCGCCTGCGCGAGGCCGAGCTGCGTACATTTCTTGACGACGCCCCTGTCCCCGCAGTGCGATAATCGTTCATATTCGTACTTTGGAGTTCGACCGTGGAAAGCAGCCCTAGTTGCGTGCTTTCGACACCGGACCGCCAGGCCTGATGCCTCTGCAGACATGACTGGGGGGCCCGAAGTGGCTCTGGCGGCCCGTGATCGAAAGCACCCCCCGATCACCGTCGCCCCCATTTTCGCCCACCGGAAGCGCCCCATGCTCAATGTCTTCACGCTCGTCAACGGCCGCCTGTTTCAGGAAGAAATCGACTCCCTGGAGGACCTGGCTCGCTTCAAACCCATTTGGGTCGACATGGAGTCGCCAACGCCCGAGGAGCGGCGCTGGGTACGCCAGCACTTTGGGCTGTCCATCCCCGAAGACGCCATCGACGACGACATCGAGGAGTCAGCCCGCTTCTTCGAGGAAGACAACGGCGAGTTGCATGTGCGCTCGGACTTCCTCATCGCCGACGAGGACGATCCGCGCCATGTACGGGTGGCCTTCATTCTGAACGACCGCAATCCAGACTTCAAAAGTCATGGTGTATTGTTCTCCATCCACGACGAAGATGTCCCGGTCTTTCGCCTGCTGCGGCTGCGCGCGCGGCGCATGCCGGGCCTGATCGACGATGCCAAGGATGTGCTGCTGAGCCTGTACGACACCGATGCGGAGTACTGCGCCGACACGCTCGAGGACATTTACGACGACTTGGAGCGCATCAGCACCAAAGTGCTGTCAGGGCAGGTGACGGATGACATCGCGACCGAGGTGCTGGGTGCCATCGCCCGCCACGAGGACATGTCGGGCCGTATCCGCCGCAACATGATGGATACGCGGCGCGCGGTCAGCTTCATGATGCGCTCGCGCATGCTGTCGGCTGAGCAGTTCGAGGACGCCCGCCAGATCCTGCGCGACCTGGACTCGCTGGACAGCCACACCGCGTTCCTATTCGATAAGATCAACTTCCTGATGGATGCCACGATCGGCTTCATCAACATCAACCAGAACAAGATCATCAAGATCTTCTCGGTGGCGTCAGTCGCGCTGCTGCCGCCGACGTTGATCGCCAGCATCTACGGCATGAACTTCCAGTACATGCCCGAGCTGAACCAACCCTGGGGCTATCCAGCCGCGTTGGCGCTGATGGTGGCCAGCGCCGTGGGGCCGATGTTGTACTTCCGCAAGCGCGGCTGGCTCAAATGAACCCCCGCTTTGGTGCTGATGCACCAGGGCGGCACTTCGCCTAAAGAATCGCTGTACCCCCCTCCAGACCGGTTACCGTGACATCGGTGACGCCCTTTGTCAGGGGAACAACAATCAAGCAAGCCAGTCTTGGGAGCGGGCTTGGTGCCCAAGGTGAAGTGACCTGCCCCCTGTAGACGTACCATTCAAAAGTGGAAGTCCGGGTTCAAGATTACTCGATGGGTGCGTGGGTTGGTGAAAGTTGAGCTGCATCGCCAGCGCGCTGGCGATGCAGCTCGGCGAAGCGGGCCGGCGGCATGCGCCCCAGACTGCTGTGTGGTCGAACCTCGTTGTAGTCTTGCCGCCAGATGGCCGCGGCCGCCCGGGCCTGGTGCAAGGCCTCGAACCAGCACTCGTTCAAGTGCTCGTCGCGGAACTTGCCGTTCAAGCTCTCGATGTAGCCGTTCTGCATGGGTCGCCCCGGCTGGATCAGGATGTGGCGGATGCCATGTGCCTGTGTCCACGCCATGAACGCCCGACTGGTGAACTCCGGCCCGTTGTCGGTTCGTACTGCCTTCGGATACCCCCGAAACAGTGCAGCGCGGTCCAGGACGCGGGTGACGTATTGGCCTGAGATGCCGAAGTCCACCACGATGTCCACGCTCTCATGGCTGAAGTCGTCGGCAATGGTGAGGGACTTCAAGCGCCGCCCGCCTGAGAGGCTGTCGCTCACAAAATCCATGCTCCACACCTCGCTGACTGTCTGCGCCAGTTGCAGTGGCACACGCTCGTTGACGGGCCGCTTGCCCTTCTTGCGCCGGCGCACGGCCAGGTTGGCTTGCCGAGCATGTCCAGGTGGGCCTCAGCCAGCAACCGCTTGAGCTTGGCGTTCTCGGATTCGAGCTCGCGCAGGCGCTGGGCTTCAGAGACCTGCATGCCGCCGAACCTGGCGCGCCACTTGTAGAAAGTGGCGTCGCTGAAACCACCGTTGCGGCACAGCTCCTTGATCGGCATGCCGGCTTCGGCTTGTTTGAGGAACCCGATGATCTGTTCCTCGGTGAATCTGCTCTTCTTCATGTCCGCCATTCTCCTGTTGGTTGACGGACTTCACTAGCTTCAGCTTGGTACGGCTGGTGGGGGGCAGGTCAACCTGGGGCAGTGCCTTCAACATCGGCGGGGCCGGCGTGCACCGCAACATCTCGCTCCTGCTGCCTGGCAGCCCGAGCACACAGACCATTGGCGCCAACTTCCACAACGGCCCGTCGATCGTGGTGAACATGGAGGGGCCCGGAACCGAGGATGGCGTAAGCGTGCGTATCACGGCGCCGGGCGGCACCGCCACGACATCGGTCGCGCCGCGTCTCGCCCGTACGACCCCCGGCAACTGGCGTTTCGA
>CALEDU010000246.1 GCA_937949455.1 uncultured Tepidimonas sp.
CGACCGCCTGCACACGCCCACCCTGTCCGCCATCGCTTTGGGTGCCGCCTTGCTGGCCGGCTGCGCCAGCGGCCCCGACAAGGACGTCACCGCCGGCTGGAGCCCCAACAAGCTCTACGCCGAAGCCATGGACGAGCGCGCAGCCGGCAACTACGACAAAGCCATACAGTACTTCGAAAAGCTCGAAGGACGGGCTGCCGGTACCCCGCTGGCGCAACAGGCCCAACTGGAAAAGGCTTATGCCCACTACAAAAATGGTGAGCAAGCCCAGGCCATCGCTGCGCTGGACCGCTTCATCAAGCTGCACCCGGCCAGCCCTGCCCTGGATTACGCCCTCTATCTCAAAGGTTTGGTCAATTTCAACGACAAGCTGGGCTTGTTTGGCTTCATCTCGCAGCAGGACCTCTCCGAGCGGGACCAGAAGGCGGCCAAAGAGTCCTTCGAGGCTTTCAAGGAACTGGTCGAGCGCTTCCCCGACTCGCGCTACGCCCCTGATGCGCGCCAACGGATGACCTACATCGTCAACTCCCTGGCGCAGTCCGAGGTACATGTCGCCCGCTACTACTACCGGCGCGGAGCTTACGTGGCCGCGATCAACCGCGCTCAAGCGGCTTTGAAGGACTACCCCAACGCCCCTGCAGCGGAAGAAGCGCTCTACATTCTGATGAAGTCGTACGAAGCGCTGGACATGCCCGACCAGGCGCGGGATGCCCGCCGCGTGCTGGAAGCCAACTTTCCTGCCAGTGCTTTCCTCACCCAAGGCTTTCGGCGCGACAGCGGCCCGTGGTGGAAACTCTGGTGACCGCAAAAAAGGCCGCCTGCGGGGCGGCCTTTGGGTGTGCGGACAGAAACGCCTGAGGAATCAGACGGTTTCGCCCAACACCTGGACGTTGACGTCGACCACCACGTCGGTGTGCAGCGCCACCGATACCGTGTAGTCGCCCACCATCTTGAGCACGCCGTTGGGCATACGGACCTGGGCCTTGGCGACCGGGTAGCCAGCTTTGGTCAGCTCTGCGGCGATGTCGTGATTGGTGACCGAACCGAACAAACGGCCGTCCACACCGGCTTTCTGCGACAGCTTGATGGTCAGCCCAGCGAGCTTTTCGGCAAGCGCCCGCGCCTCGGCCAGCTTGGCGGCAGCAGCCTTTTCGAGCTCGGCCCGGCGCGCCTTGAACTCGTCGATGGCCGACTGCGTCGCCCGGCGTGCGCGGCCGGTTGGAATGAGAAAGTTGCGGGCATAGCCGTCTTTGACCTTGACGATGTCGCCCAGGTTGCCCAGGTTGACGACCTTGTCGAGCAGGATGACTTGCATGTTCTCGGACTCCTTCAGACGCGGTGCTGGTCGCTGTACGGCAGCAGCGCCAGGAAGCGCGCACGCTTGATGGCGGTGGCAACCTGGCGCTGATAGATGGCGCGGGTGCCGGTCAGGCGGGCGGGGATGATCTTGCCGTTTTCGGCGATGAAGTCCTTCAAGGTATCGACGTCCTTATAGTCGACTTCCTCGACGCCGGTGACGGTGAAGCGGCAAAACTTCTTGCGCTTGAACAGCAGGTTGTTGCTGGGGCGCTTGGGGCGATTGCCCTGATTGCGTTGCGGTGCAGCCATGATGGTTTCCTAAATCGACTTGAAATCCTGGATGTGGAACACGACCCCGTTGCCGCGGCGCGCAGCAGCCAAAAACCCTGCACACCACAGCGCAGTCCCCAACGGCTGGACGGCGAGCCGTTCGGCATCGGTGCCAAACGCGACCGCCTTCAGACGCAATGCGACGCGCCTGGTTTGGCCGAATTCGGTCTGCTCGGATGCATGCTCCAACAGCACATCCAGTGCAGGGATACCAGCCGGGGTGTAGCGCATGGCTGCACACTGGGCGAGCGTAGCCATGAGTACCAGGCGGTTGACGGGTGACGTGGTCGCCCCTGCTGGGGTCAAGCGGCGGCTTCCTGTTGCATCTTGCGGGCCTCCTCCCGCTCGACGGCCCTCATCATGGCCGACGGGCCGGTCTCGGCCTTTTTCTTCTGGACCACCAGATGACGCAGGACGGCGTCGTTGAAGCGGAAGGCGTGCTCGAGCTCGTTCATGACCTCCTGCCCGGCCTCGATGTTGAGGCAGAGATAGTGGGCCTTGGACAGCTTGTTGATCTGGTAGGCCAGCTGGCGACGACCCCAGTCTTCGACACGGTGGATGGTGCCGCCGCCGGCCGTGATCATGCTCTTGTAGCGCTCCAGCATAGCGGGCACCTGCTCGCTCTGATCCGGGTGGATCAGCATGACGATTTCATAGTGACGCATGGACTCTCCTTGTGGAACAACTGCCACCCCCGCGTCAACTGGAGTGTGGCAAGGAAGCCCATTATTATAGCGGGTCACCCCATGGCGAGCGCAAGCGGCGCACCCAAGCGCGCCGCTGCGCCGAAGGCGCTGGGGTCAGCAAGCTGACGACGACCGTGACTGCCAGCCCGACTGGGACGCCAAACACCCCCGCCGCGATGGGCTGAATGTCCCACCACAGGCGCGGCTCGCCAGTCAAGCCCAGCGCCGCCCGCAACCACGGCTGTGTCGTAGCCATGTAGTAGAGGGTGATCGACAGCCCTGCCGCCATACCCGCCACAGCCCCCGGCCCATTGGCCCGAGACCAGAAAATGCCCAGCACCAATGCGGGAAAGAAGGCGGCAGCCGCCAAGGAAAACGCCGCGGAGACCAGGAAAAGAATGTCCGCCGGCTTCTGCGCCGCGATGTAAGCGGCAAGCAAGGCTACCACGAGCAATAGCACCTTGGACAGGGTGACGTGACGCGCCGTCCCAGCGGTCGGATCGAGGGTCTTGTAGTACACGTCGTGGCTCAGCGCACTGGTGATGGCCAGCAACAGACCATCGGCCGTCGACAGCGCAGCGGCCAACCCCCCGGCCGCCACCAGGCCGGCCACGACGTAAGGCAAGCCTGCGATTTCGGCGGCGGCCAGGACGATGATATCGGGACCAATGGTGATTTCGCCCAACTGGAGCACCCCGTCGCGGTTGATGTCGCGCACCGACAGCAGGCCGGAATCGACGCGACTCCAGGCGCTCACCCAATTGGGCAAAACATCGAACGAGGTGCCCACCAGGCTGCTGAGCACCTCGAACTTCACCATCACGGCCAGCGCCGGCGCCGTCAGGTACAACAGCGCGATGAAGCCCGCCCCCCATGCCACCGACTGTCGGGCCTGGCGCACACTGGGAACGGTGTAGAAGCGCACCAGCAAATGGGGCAAGGCCGCGGTCCCCACGACCAGACAGAACACCAGCGCCAGGAAATTGCGGCGGGCGGGTGCCCCCCCGGCCTGCGATCCGTCCTCGGCGATGTCCAGCGCATAAGGGCGCGCCTGGGGGGGTATCCCCCCGAGCGCGGTGGTTTTGGCTTGTGCCTGCTCGAGCTGGCGCGACCACAGCGCGCGCGCAGCGGCCTCGTCGCGTGGCAGGCGCGACAGTTGCCGCTCGGCCTCGGCAATGTCCGCTGGATCACCGCCGTGGCGGCGCAGCGCCTCGATGTGGCGCTCGGCCTCGGCTCGCTCTCGCTCCAGGGCCGCGGCTGGGTCACGCAAACGCTCCCGCAGCACATGGGCCTGATGAGCCCAAATTCGCTGCACATGGACCTCCTGTGGACTCTCGGCCAGGGCATGCTCGCGCTCGGTGACTTTTTGCAGTTGCATGCCATAGGTGAGCTGAGGCACGGGCCAGCCGGTTTGCTTGACGGACAGCCAAACCACTGGGGTGACATAGGCCAGGATCAAGACGATGTATTGGGCCACCTGCGTCCATGTCACAGCCCGCATCCCCCCCAGAAAGGAGCAGACCAAAATACCTCCCAGGCCGAGAAACACCCCCACTTCGAAGGCCAGACCCGTCAGTCGGGAGGTGATCAGGCCCACCCCGTAAATCTGCGCCACCAGGTAGATGAACGAACACAACAACAGCGCAAACACCCCCAGCAACCGCGGCACGGGGCCGCCGTAGCGCTCGGCCAGAAAATCCGGAATGGTGAATTGCCCGAAGCGCCGAAGGTATGGGGCCAGGAACAAGGCCACCAACACGAAGCCACCCGTCCAGCCCAACAGAAAGGCCAAACCACCAAAGCCCTGCAGGTAAAGCGTGCCCGCCAGCCCCAGAAAGGAAGCTGCTGACAGCCAATCCGCTGCCAGCGCCATGCCGTTGTAAAACGCCGGCACGCGCCGCCCGGCTACGTAATACTCGACGGGGTCGATGGTGCGGGCAAGGATGCCGATCGTCGCATAGACGGCCAGGGTTCCGAGCAGGAAGGACAGACCTATGGCGCTCTTGGACCAGCCCAGGCGCTCCAGCAGCCCCAGCAGCAGCACGAAACCTATAAATCCCAAGGTGAAACGCCAGTACAGGCGATCGAGCAATGGGCGAAGGGTGGAATCGGGCGACGCAGACATGGCACTGGGGCGTGGCAACGGTTTGATGCAACGCAAAGCCGTGATGGGGTCATTGTCCGTCACAAACCGCCAAGGTGTAGCATGCCATGGTCGCGATTTATGTTCTAGCCTGGGTCAACCCTGCCATGCACACACCCCATGACGCGCAAGCGGTCGACGATTCCATTCCACTGGTCACCCTGCCGGTGAGGGCCTTGCTGCGACGTTCCCCGGTGACCGTGCCTCCCGATCTGCCCATCCAGGCGACCGCACGGATCATGCGCGAGCACCGGATTTCGTCGGTGCTGTTGGCCCGCGACGACGGGGGCTTGGTCGGTCTGGTGACGGACCGGGACTTGCGCAACCGCGTGCTGGCCGAGGGGCTGGACCCCGCGCGCCCCGTGATCGAGATCGCCACCACCGCGCTGCAAACGGTGGACATCGGGGACCATGCTTTCGATGCGCTGCTGCTCATGGCCCGCCTGAACATCCACCATGTGCCGGTGATGGACGGGCAAACGGTGGTCGGCGTCATCTCCAGCACCGACTTGCAACAGCAACAGAGCAACTCCGCCGTCAATCTGGCCGGTGCCATCTACCGGCAAGAATCCGTAGAAGAGCTGGTGGCCACCGCCAGCCGCATCGGTCGGCTCCAGCGGCAACTGGCTGCAGCCAGCACCAGCGCACACGCCACGGGGCGCATTGTCTCGGCGATGACCGATGCCCTGACCTCGCGCCTGCTGCAGCTGGCTGAGGCCCAATACGGCCCGCCCCCCGTCCCCTATGCCTGGGTGGCCGCCGGATCGCAGGGACGCAACGAACAGACGGCCAAATCCGACCAGGACAACTGCCTGGTTCTGGACGATCGCTACGACCCCGCGGCGCATGGTGCCTATTTCGAGACGCTGGCGCGCTTTGTATGCGACGGGCTCAACGCCTGCGGCTACATCTACTGCCCTGGCGAGATGATGGCGGTCACCGACACCTGGCGGCAGCCGCTGGCCCGTTGGCGCGAATATTTCCAGACCTGGATCGAACGCCCTGAGCCCAAAGCCTTGATGCTGACCAGCGTCTTTTTCGACCAGCGCTTCGTGTACGGCGATCGGGCGCTGCTCGACACCTTGCGCGCCGAAGTGTTGCAGCGCACACCTGGACAGCGGATCTTTCTGGCGCATATGGTGGGCAATGCGCTGACCCATCAACCGCCGCTGGGATGGCTGGGGGGGATCAACACCATCCGGCGCGGGGAGCATGAAGGCACGGTGGACCTCAAGCACACGGGTATCGTGCCCATCATCGACCTGGCGCGCATCTATGCACTGGCTGGGGGTATTGCTGCGGTCAGCACGCGCGAGCGCTTGCAGGCGGCGGCCAGCAGCGGCGAGATCAGCGCCGAGCGCACACGCGACCTGATCGATGCGCTGGAGTTTTTGAGCGGACTGCGCATCCAGCACCAGGCCCGCCTGATGGCCGATGGTCAGGCCGCAGACAATTACCTGCGACTCGATGAACTCTCGGAGCTGGAACGGCGCCATCTCAAAGATGCCTTTGGCGTCGTGAAGGATTTGCAGAGCGTGCTGGAAAAGCGCTACCTTGCGGGGCGCTTCTGAGGGTCGGCTGGACACGCAGTCAATGCCCCCGCCCTGCCAGGGCCATCCTGAGCGGGCCGCCCATGGGCCTCAATAGGTCAAGCGGGCGTAATAGGTGCGCTCGGCAGCGCGCCGGGCTTCGCCCAGCGTGCGGATGCCCTGCTCGGCCAGCAGCGGGATGAGCCGCAGCAACACCTCCGCCGTCACGAAAGCGTCGCCCAGCGCCGTGTGGCGCCCGATCACTGGGATGCCGAAGCGGGCCGCAATCTCTTCCAGCCGGTGCGATGCTTGCGCGGGATGGACCACGGCCGATAACAGCAAGGTGTCAAGCACGGGATGATCGAACACCAGACCGGTCTGCTTCTCCTTGAGCTGCAAAAACCGCATATCGAAGGCCGCATTATGCGCGACCAGTACGGTGTCGCGCGCAAAGGCATGGAAAGCGGGCAAGACCTGGGTGATGTCGGGCTGACCGGCAACCATTTCGGGGGTGATGCCGTGGATGGGAATGGACTCGCGCGGTATGGAGCGGCGTGGATTGACGAGTTGCTCGAAGCTCTCGTGCCGCAGCAGCTTGCCATTGACGATACGCGTGGCCCCGATCTGGATGATTTCGTCGCCCTCAGACGGGTTGAGCCCCGTGGTCTCGGTATCGAAGACGGTGTAGGCCAGCGCGGTGAGCGGCACATCGTCCAACGCCTGCGCTGCGGGGGATTGGCGAAACAGGTCGAAATCATAATACTCAGGCCGACTCTCGGTGCGCACGAAGGCAGTGGCATCGGTGGGCTCAGTCGGTTCGATGGCTGGCAGCAGCAGCCGAAAGAAAATCAAACCGGCGCGGCGATCCGCCTCCACCCACAGCGCACCGCCGTGGCGCTCCACCACATCGCGCACACTCGAAGCCAAGCCCCCTTCGCCCACCCGCATCGGGTCCAGCTCCCAGCCCATCAGACTGGCCATCGAGGTCTCGCCGGCTGCAGCGCTCCAGGCCACATCCAAATGGGCCTGGGCACCCGAGTGCCCCCGGGCAGTTGGGGCGGATTGCAGCCGCAAGGTGACGGCCTCAACCTGTCTGTCTTCGCGCAGCCGGCGCGCCAGATAGACCACGGCCTGGATCAGGGCAAAGCTCTCGATGCGCAGCCAGACTTGCGCATCGACGGGCCCGATGTTGACCTGCAGTCCTTCGGCATCGGTCAAGCGACGCTCGATCGCGGCCACCAGATCGGCACCGAGCATGTCCTCCATCGGCCACTGGCTGCCCCACTGCGTCGCGCTATCGACAACCAGGCGTTGCACCCGGTCGCCCAGTGCCCGGATCTCATCGTGCACCACGCCGAGCAGCCGCTGGCGCAGTTCGGGATCGGCATCCGGCAACTCCAATACCTCCAGCGCTGCGCGCACATTGGCCAGGGATCGGCGACTGCCCTCGGTCAAATCGAGCCAGAGCCGCTCGCGTGCCGCAGCCTGTTCATGGTCGCGGGTGATGTTGTCCAGCACGAGAACGAAGCCAGCCAGATCTGGCTCGCCCCCCTCGCCTGCTTCCGCCTGCCGCACCGGGGCTACCTGCACCCGCAGCAATTGCCCGCTGCGCGTGGCCGTGACGAACTGGGCGCTGGGGTGCGTCGCCCCGCGGCGCAAACGGTGCCGAATGCTCTCCAGCGCGTGCGCAATCACTGCCCGGTCGAATACCGTGTAGATGGAGCGCCCCAGGCCGATCAACTCTGCCCCACCGGCCAGAGTGGGTGCCTGGGACAGAGCGCGAAATTGCCAGCGCGCCCGGTTGTTGTAGAGCAAGACGCGCCCGTCGAGATTGCACACGACGACACTTTGCGTCAGTTCCGACATGAGGGCAGCCAGCCGCGACTTCTCCTGCTCGATGCCGCGCGCCGCTTCCCGCACCCGCTCGTCCACCTGGGCGCGCCACGCTTCACGCTGCTGCACCAGTTGGTTGAACAACTGCGCCACTCGTCGCACTTCTGCGGGGCCACGCTCGCGCAAGGCGGGTGCCCCCTGCGCGGTCAGCAGCACCTGAGCCTCCTCGGCCAGCCGCCGCCAAGGGTGCACACCCACGTCGAATGCACGCTGCAGCCCCCACGCGATGGCCGCCATGCCCGCCAGCCACATCAGCAGCACGAGACCCCAGCGATCGCCCAGCAAATCGAGCATGCGCGTGCGGGTATCGGCCTCCAGCGTGATGGCGATCAGCCCCACGGTCACTGCCAGCCACGCCAGCGATACGGCCGCGGCACCAGCCAGCAGCCACCACAGGCGCGGATCGGTGCGCCGCCTCATCCCTGTGCCCCCAGCAGCTCCCTGACCCGACGCACCAACTCCTGCGTCGCGAAGGGCTTGGTCAGATAGGCATCCGCCCCAAGCGCCAACCCCTTGGCGACATCGATGTCCCGACCCTTGGCGGTGAGCATGACGATGCGCATACCGGCCAGCGCGTCATCGGCCCGAATGGCCTGGCACACATCGAAGCCACTCTTGCGCGGCATCATGACATCGAGCAGCACCACATCGGGCCGCCAAGTATGGGCCAGGGCCAGGCCCTCCTCTCCGTCGCGGGCCACCTGCACCTCATAGCCCTCACGCTTCATCAGAAACTCCAGCGAGATCAGGATATTGGGTTCGTCGTCCACGATCAGTATGCGTTTGCCCATGGGGCGTCTCCTCGTTTTCTTTTTCAGGGCCTCGGGGCTGGACCAGCGACGTCGAGGGGCCGCAGCGGCAGGTCAAAGCCAAAGCAGGCTCCTTCGCCCGGCGTCGATCGAAGCCACAGGCGGCCGCCCAAATGCTCGATGATGCGGCGGCTGATCGGCAAGCCCAAGCCTGTGCCCGCCGGTCGCTCCTGCGCACTGCCGCCCTGGCGAAATTTCTCGAAAATCGCCACCTGCTCAGCCAGGGGTACCCCTGGCCCGTTGTCGTGCACTTCGACGCTGACCCAGGGCGTGCCGTCGTGGGCCCGTGTTGGGGCCACACGCACCCGTACCTGCCCCCCCTGAGCCGGGACGAACTTCGCGGCGTTCGACAACAAATTCATGAGCACCTGTTGCAGCCGGTCGACATCGGCGCGCACCGACAGGGGGCCGGGCGGCAGCTCCAGCGCCAGCCGTGCCCCGCGCTCGCGCAGCAAGGGCTCGGCCGCTTGCACGGCCCGCTGCACCACGGCCACCAGATCCACGTCGGCCACCTCCCAGACGGCGTGGCCAGATTCGATCTTAGCCAGATCCAGCACCTGATTGACCAGGCGTGTCAGCCGCTCGGTCTCGGCCACCACGATGCCCAGAAACTGCTCGCGCTGCGCCACATCCATGTCGGGATCGTCGCGCATGATTTCGGACAAGGCCCTGATCGAGGTCAAAGGCGTGCGCAGTTCATGGGTCACCGACGACATAAAGTCGTCCTTCAAGCGGTCCAGCTCCTGCAGCCGCTCGTTGGCCGCGCGCAGCTCGGCGGTGGCGCGTTCCAGCGATCGGGATTTGTCCTCCAAGGCCCGCGACAGCGCCCGCAGACGCCCGGTTTCTTGCAGGATGTCGAGCACATCCTCGACCCGCAGGGGCTGCTCCTCCACCACCGAGGCCACCAACCGTCGGGCCGATGCACTGCCCACGGCTCCTGCCAACTGGGTCTCCACCCAATGGACCAGGGCTGCATCGGCTGGCAGGGCTGCCACCGGCACCCCACGCACGCGGGCCTGCTCGTGCAGCAGTGCACGCGCGCGCTCGACCCCCAACACGCGCGCCAGCAGCGCTTCCAGTGCCGACAAAGAGGCCTCGCCACGCCAGAATACGGGACGCTCCTGTCCGCCAGAGCGCTCGAACACATCGACGAACAGGAGTGCCTGGCTGGTTTCGGCAGCACCCGGCGGACGCCCCAGCGACACACCGACGTACAGGCCGACATTGACCAGCAAGCTCCAAAACAGGGCGTGGGTGAGCGGATCGAACCCCTGCAACCCCAGCAGGGCTTCTGGCCGCAGCCAGTCCTTGCCGAACAGCCCCTCGGTCACGAAGGCGGCGGGCAACCATCCCGATTTGGCAAGCGAAGGCAGCATCAAGGTGTAGGCCCAGACCGCAAAGCCGCCGAGCAATCCGGCCATGGCACCGTCGCGGCTGGCGCCTTTCCAATACATGCCGCCCAGCAACGCAGGCGCAAACTGGGCCACGGCGGCAAAACTGATCAGGCCAATGCTCACGAGCGCATAAGCATCGCCTGCCACCCGGTAGTACCCGTAGCCCAACAGCAACAGCACCAGAATCGCCCCGCGCCGGATGGCAAGGATAGGGCGCGTCAAATCGGCCGCAGTCTGACCCTGCGCAGCGTGTCGCATCCACCACGGCAGCACCAGGTCGTTGCACACCATGGTCGCCACCGCAATGGTCTCGACGATCACCATGCCGGTGGCCGCAGACAGCCCACCGATGAAGGCCAACAACGCCAGCGCATCGGCCCCAGCGGCCAGCGGCAGCCGCAGCACGAAAATCTCGGCATCCGGGGAAGTGGAGCCAAACCACAGCAGCCCGGCCAATGCAATCGGTAGCACAAACAGATTGATCAGCCACAGGTACAGCGGGAATACCCAGGCCGCGCGGCGGATGTGCCGTTCGTCCACCGCCTCGACCACCATGACCTGGAATTGGCGCGGCAGCAGCAGCACAGACAAGCCAGCCAATACCGTCAAGGCCAACCAGCTCGACCAGGCGAACGCTCCGGCGTCGCCCAGCGTGAGCAGCCGCGCCAGCTCTGGCTGCTGGCGGGCCCGCGCGACGATATCGCTCCAGCCGTCGAACAGCCCCCAAGTGGCATACGCACCCACCGCCAAAAAAGCCACCAGCTTGACCAGGGACTCGAACGCGATGGCGGCGACCATGCCCTCGTGCCGCTCGGTGCTGTCCCAATGCCGCACGCCAAAGGCGATCGTGAACGCCGCCAGCCCCAGCGCCAGGTAGAAAGTGCTCTCGCGCCACCAAGGGGGCGTGCCGATGCCGTGCGCGGCTCCGTCGGTGAGCACCGCATAAGCGACTGCGATGCCCTTGAGCTGCAAGGCGATGTACGGAACGATGCCAACGACGGTGATCAGTGTGACCAATCCAGCCAGGGCGGGACTTTTGCCATAGCGGCTGCCAATGAAATCTGCAATGGTGGTGATGCGGTAAGTGCGCGCAATCCGCACCATCTTGCGCAGGACGGCCCAGCCCAGCACCATGGCCAGGGTCGGCCCCAGATAGATGGGCAAAAACCACAGCCCCCCCGAGGCCGCACGCCCTACGCTGCCAAAGTACGTCCAAGCGGTGCAGTAGACCGCCATCGACAAGGCATATACCCAGGCGCTGCCGATGACAGAGCGCCCCAGGCGAGCCTGGCGGTCGGCCCAATGGGCCACACCGAACAATAGCCCCAGGTAAGCAAACGATGCGGCGGCGACGAGAACGGGCGACATCGACCGACTGCGCCACCGGGCGTCAATCCGGTGCGCGCTCCATGAGCCAGGCGAGGACGGCGATCAGCGCCGCCCACACAGCAAACAAGGCCACCACGAAGGGCGCGCCCCCCACCAGCCGCTCGCCCCAGAAGGCCCACACAGTCAGCAGCGGAAAGTTGAACGCCAGCACGCCCCAGGCAAAAAGAGCCCACAGCCGTGGCTCATCGGAGGATGGGGCGGGCGCTGCGGCCATGATGGTGGGATGCGGCTGGCGCCAATCAGTGATTCAGCCCTGCCCGGCCAGGCGGTGCCAGGTGTCGATGACGGTATCCGGGTTGAGCGAGATCGAGCTGATGCCGCGCTCCATCAGCCAGCGCGCGAAGTCCGGGTGGTCACTGGGCCCCTGGCCGCAGATACCGATGTACTTGTCCTGCGCGCGGCAGGCTTCGATCGCGCGCTCGATGAGCGCCAGCACCGCCGGATCGCGCTCGTCGAAGTCATGCGCCAACAGCTCCAGGCCCGAGTCGCGGTCCAGACCCAAGGTGAGCTGCGTCAGGTCGTTGGAGCCGATCGAGAAGCCGTCGAAAAACTCGAGGAACTGCTCGGCCAGCACGGCATTGCTCGGGATCTCGCACATCATGATGAGCTTGAGATCGTGCTCGCCGCGTTTGAGGCCCATCGCGGCCAGCCGTTCGGTGACGCGCTGGGCTTGTGCCAGCGTGCGCACGAACGGCACCATCACCTGCACATTGGTCAGCCCCATTTCGCCGCGCACGCGCTGGATCGCCTCCACCTCCATCGCAAAAGCCTCGGCGAACCCGTCGCTGAGGTAGCGCGCTGCACCGCGGAAGCCCAACATCGGGTTTTCTTCGTCTGGCTCGTAGCGGCTGCCGCCGATGAGCTTGCGGTACTCATTGCTCTTGAAGTCCGACAGCCGCACGATGACCGGCTTGGGCCAGAACGCCGCAGCGATCGTGGCCACGCCCTCAGCGACCTTATCGACGTAGAAGGTACGCGGGCTGGCGTGGCCGCGCGCGGCCGACTCCACCGCGCGCTTGAGGTCTGTATCGACGTTGGGATAGTCGAGGATCGCCTGCGGGTGCACGCCGATGTTGTTGTTGATGATGAACTCCAGTCGCGCCAGACCCACGCCGGCGTTGGGAATCTGCGCAAAATCGAAGGCCAGTTGCGGGTTGCCAACGTTCATCATGATCTTGACGGGCAGCTCCGGCATCTCGCCGCGCTTGACCTCGGTGATCTCGGTCTCCAGCAGCCCCTCGTAGATGTGGCCAGTGTCGCCCTCGGCGCAGCTGACGGTGACGAGCTGGCCGTCTTTGAGCGCCTCGGTGGCGTCGCCACAGCCCACCACCGCCGGGATACCCAGCTCGCGCGCGATGATCGCCGCGTGGCAGGTGCGCCCGCCTCGGTTGGTGACGATGGCACTGGCACGCTTCATGATCGGCTCCCAATTGGGGTCGGTCATGTCGGTGACCAGCACATCGCCGGCCTGCACCTTGTCCATCTCGGCGATCGAGTGCACGATGCGCACTTTACCGGTGCCGATTTTCTGGCCGATGGCGCGGCCGCTGGCCAGCACCGGGCCCTTGGCCTTGAGCTGATAGCGCAGCTCCACCTGGCCTGTGGCCTGGCTCTTGACGGTCTCGGGCCGCGCCTGCAGGATGTAAATGTGGCCGTCAATGCCGTCCTTGCCCCACTCGATGTCCATCGGGCGGCCGTAATGCTGCTCGATGACCAGCGCATAGCGCGCCAGTTCCAGCACGTCGGCGTCTGTGAGGCTGTAGCGGTTGCGTTGCTCCGCTGGCACATCCACCGTCTTGACCCGCTTGCCAACGGCCGCCTTCTCCTCGGGCGTGGCAAACACCATTTGGATCAGTTTGCTGCCGAGGTTGCGGCGGATGATGGCGTGCTTGCCTGCCTTGAGCATCGGCTTGTGGACGTAAAACTCGTCCGGGTTGACGGCGCCTTGCACCACCGTCTCGCCCAGGCCGTAGCTGGCGGTGATGAACACCACGTCCTGAAAGCCGCTTTCGGTGTCGATGGTGAACATGACCCCCGAGGCACCCAAGTCCGAGCGCACCATGCGCTGCACACCGGCCGACAGCGCCACCTCGCTGTGCGCAAAGCCCTTGTGCACGCGGTAGCTGATGGCGCGGTCGTTGTAGAGGCTGGCAAAGACCTCTTTGATCTTGTGCAGGATGGGCTCGATACCGACGACATTGAGGAAGGTCTCCTGCTGGCCGGCAAAGGAGGCGTCGGGTAGGTCCTCGGCGGTCGCCGAGGAACGCACCGCGTAGCTGGCGTTCAGACCCCCGTCCAGACGCGCATAGGCCTCGCGGATCGCGGCCTCCAGCTCGGGCGGGAAGGGTTGTGCCTCCACCATGGCGCGGATCTCGGCCCCAGTGGCTGCCAGCGCCTTGACATCGTCGGCGTCCAGCGTCGACAGTCGTGCGGTGATGCGCTCGTCCAGTCCGCCGTGCTTGAGAAACAGGCGAAACGCGTGCGCCGTGGTGGCAAAGCCGGTCGGCACGCGCACGCCCTGCGGCAGCTGCGAAATCATCTCGCCCAGGCTGGCGTTTTTGCCGCCGACGATCTCGACGTCGGCCATGCGCAGTTGCTCGAAGGGCACCACGAGCGCATCGGGGGGGAAGCGATTGGACATGGTTGAACACTCCACGATGTTGAAAAACGGGGCGCGCAGCAGCCGCGGGGCGCTTGCTTGTCGTTGTTCGAGGCCCACGCAGCCTCCGGCGCAGCCGGTCGACACTGGCCACTGCACCGAAGCGCGATAATGTGTCGATTGTATGTCCGCGCATCTGCGCTCAGACGCACCGCGCATCATCGATCGATCATGCCCAACCGCTCTGTTTTCTTCGTCTCCGACGGCACCGGCATCACCGCCGAAACATTCGCCGACGCGCTGCTCAAACAGTTCGAAATTCACCCCAAGCGCGTGCGCTTGCCTTTCATCGACAACGCCGACAAGGCGCACCAAGCGGTGCGTCAGATCAACCACGCAGCCACGGTGGAGGGCAAGCGGCCTCTGGTCTTCACCACCGTGGTCAACATGGAGGTGCTCCAGGTGCTGCAGCAGCACTGCCAGGGCATGCTGATCGACATGTTCGGCACCTTCATCGCGCCACTGGAACACGAACTGGGCATGAAGTCCAACCACCGCGTCGGCCGCTTTTCGGACGTGGCCAAGAGCCGGGAGTACCACGACCGCATCGAGGCGATCAACTTCACCCTGGAGCACGACGACGGGCAGACGAACCGCAACCTGGAAAAATCCGATGTCATCCTGGTCGGCGTCAGCCGCTGCGGCAAAACACCAACCTCACTGTACCTGGCCATGCAGTTCGGACTCAAGGCGTCCAACTATCCCTTGATCCCGGAGGACTTCGAACGCGGACAGTTGCCCCCGGCCCTGCTGCCCCACAAGAAAAAACTCTTCGGCCTGACCATCGATCCCCTGCGCCTGAGTGAAATCCGGCATGAACGCCGCCCCCATTCGCGCTACGCGAGCCTGGAAAACTGCCGCTACGAAGTGCGCGAGGCCGAATCCCTGATGCGCCGCGCGGGCATCCGCATCCTCTCGACCACGCACAAGTCGATCGAGGAGATCGCCACCCTCATCCGGCAGGAGTTGGAAGAGCCACCCCCCCGCTGAATCCGACGGCTGCAGCGTGGCTGTTCGCTACACATG
>CALEDU010000247.1 GCA_937949455.1 uncultured Tepidimonas sp.
GGGTGGATGTTGATGACGGCAATGCCCAGGGCGATCAACACCAGGGTCGCAAACGGTACGCTTTTGCGCAGGCTCAGATCCTTGAAACTGTAGAACGGCACATTGGTCACCATCGTCAACCCGGCATACAGCGTCAGCGCACACAAGGCCCACTGCAGCCCGTCGCCGTCGTGACCGGCGTCGGTGGCCAGCCAGATGAAACCCGCCACCAGCGCCGCCGCCGCTGGCGAGGGCAAACCCTGAAAATAGCGCTTGTCCACCACATGGGTGTTGACGTTGAAGCGCGCCAGTCGCAGCGCCGCACAGGCGCAATAGACGAACGCGGCGATCCAGCCCCAGCGCCCCAGATCGCGCAGCGCCCATTCGTAGGCCACCAGCGCCGGCGCCGCACCGAACGAGACCATGTCGGATAACGAGTCCATCTGCTCGCCAAAGGCGCTCTGGGTGTGCGTCAGGCGCGCGATGCGGCCATCCAAGCTGTCCAGCACCATGGCCACGAAAATGCCGCTGGTGGCAAGGTCGTAGCGGCCGTTCATGGCCATCACGATGGCATAGAAGCCACCAAACAACGCCGCCAGCGTCACCAAATTGGGCAGGACATAAATGCCCTTGGCGCGTCTCGGCACCTCCGGGCTGGGGGGAATGTGAGATCCGTCGAGCATGAACTAAGGCCACTGCAAGGGGTGTGGTCTGTCGCGTCGACCGCACAGACCGAGCGCTAGTGTACGCCCACGGGGACAGGCTCCGAACACCCGTGCATGACCACACGCCCGCGGCTGGACATCGAGTGCCACATGCGGGCGTGGGAAGAGCTGGCAGCGGCCGCCCACCGGCCGTCGATCAATTTCGGCTTTGATCGACCAGCTTGTTCTTGGCGATCCAGGGCATCATGGCGCGCAACTGGGCGCCGACCACTTCGATCGGATGCGCGGCCAGGTTGCGGCGGCGTGCCGTCATGCTCGGATAGTTCAGGCGGCCTTCCTGAATGAACATCTTGGCGTAGTCGCCGTTTTGGATGCGCTGCAGCGCCTTGCGCATGGCCTTGCGCGACTCCTCGTTGATCACCTCGGGCCCGGTCACATACTCCCCAAACTCCGCGTTGTTGGAGATGGAGTAGTTCATGTTGGCGATGCCACCCTCGTACATCAGATCGACGATGAGCTTGAGTTCGTGCAGACACTCGAAGTAGGCCATTTCGGGCGCGTAGCCGGCTTCGACCAGGGTCTCGAAACCCATCTTGACCAATTCGACTGCGCCACCGCACAGCACCGCCTGCTCGCCAAACAGGTCGGTCTCGGTTTCTTCCTTGAAGGTGGTCTCGATGATGCCGGCCTTGCCGCCACCGTTGGCCATGGCGTAGCTCAGCGCCAGATCACGCGCCTTGCCGCTCTTGTCCTGGTGCACCGCCACCAGGTGTGGCACACCACCGCCCTGCAAATAGGTGCTGCGCACCGTGTGGCCGGGGGCCTTCGGTGCCACCATCCATACGTCCAGATCGGCGCGCGGCACCACTTGGTTGTAGTGCACATTGAAGCCATGGGCGAATGCCAGCGATGCACCCTGCTTGATGTTCGGCGCGACGTTCTGGTCATACACCTCGGCGATCTGCTCGTCGGGCAGCAGGATCATCACGACATCCGCGGCCTTGACCGCGTCGTTGACTTCCATCACGGTCAGACCGGCCTTCTCGGCCTTGCCCCAGGAGGCCCCACCCTTGCGCAGGCCCACGATCACCTTGACGCCGCTGTCGTTGAGGTTTTGCGCATGGGCGTGGCCTTGGCTGCCGTAGCCGATGATGGCCACCGTCTTGCCTTTGATCAGGCTCAGGTCACAGTCTTTGTCGTAGAAGACTTTCATGGTTCGCTCCAGATGAAAAGAGGTGGGTTCAGACGCGCAATATGCGCTCGCCGCGGCCGATGCCGCACGCACCGGTGCGCACCGTCTCTAGGATGGCGCTGCGGTCGATGGCTTGCAGGAAAGCATCGTTCTTGGCCTGGTCGCCAGTGAGCTCGATGGTGTAGCTCTTCTCGGTCACGTCGATGATGCGGCCGCGAAAAATATCGGCCATGCGTTTCATTTCCTCGCGCTCCTTACCGACGGCACGCACCTTGACCAACATCAGTTCGCGTTCGGTATAAGCGCCCTCGGTCAAATCAACGACCTTGACGACCTCGATCAGGCGGTTGAGGTGCTTGGTGATTTGCTCGATGATGTCGTCCGACCCCGTGGTCTGGATCGTCATGCGCGACAGCGATGGATCCTCGGTCGGCGCCACGGTCAGCGACTCGATGTTGTAGCCTCGGGCCGAAAACAACCCGACGACACGGGACAAGGCCCCCGCTTCGTTTTCCAGCAAAACGGCAATGATGTGCTTCATGGATAGAGTTCCTCTTTTCGGCCGCCCTCCCCCGCCCCCGGTAAGGGCTGGGATTGGCGGTCAATAGATTCCTCGGATGGATCGCCGGCAGACTGGCCCGTGTACAGTGGGCACTCTGCGCAGTGGCGTCACAGGTCTTCGCTGCCGAGCAGCATCTCGGTAATGCCCTTGCCCGCCTGCACCATGGGCCAGACGTTCTCGGTCGGGTCGGTACGGAAGTCGATGAACACCGTGCGGTCCTTGAGCTTGCGCGCCTCGCGCAGCGCCGGCTCGACGTCCTGCGGCCGCTCCACCAGCAGGCCAACGTGCCCATAGGCCTCGGCCAGCTTGACAAAGTTGGGCAGCGCATCCATGTAGGAGTGGCTGTAACGGCCGGAGTACTCGATCTCCTGCCACTGCCGCACCATGCCGAGATAGCGGTTGTTGAGCGACAGGATCTTGATCGGAGTGTTGTACTGCAGGCAGGTGGACAGCTCCTGGATGCACATCTGTACCGAGCCCTCCCCCGTCACGCAGTACACCTCGGCCTCGGGCTTGGCCAGCTTGATGCCCATGGCATAGGGAATACCCACTCCCATGGTGCCCAAGCCGCCCGAGTTGATCCAGCGCCGTGGCTGGTCGAACTTGTAGAACTGCGCCGCCCACATCTGGTGCTGGCCGACGTCCGAGGTGATGTAGGCCTCGACATCCTTGGTCATGTTCCAGAGGGTCTCGATGACCATCTGCGGCTTGATCACCTCGGTGTTGTCGCGGTCGTAACGCAGGCAATCACGCGAGCGCCAGCCTTCGATGGTTTCCCACCAGGCAGCCAGCGCACGCTCATCGGGCCGAACTGGGCTTTCGCGCACCATCGTGATCAGCTCAGTCAACACGTCTTTGACATCCCCGACGATGGGCACGTCCACCTTGACGCGTTTGGAAATGCTGGAGGGATCGATGTCGACGTGGATGATCTTGCGTTCGACCTGGGCAAAGTGCTTGGGATTGCCGATGACGCGATCGTCAAAACGCGCCCCCACCGCCAACAGCACATCGCAGTTCTGCATGGCGTTGTTGGCCTCGAACGTCCCGTGCATGCCCAGCATGCCCAGGAAGCGCCGGTCGGTCGCCGGGAAGGCCCCCAGCCCCATGAGCGTATTCGTCACGGGGTAGTTGAGCAGGTCCACAAGCTGGCGCAACTCGGACACCGCGTTGCCCAGAATGACGCCGCCGCCCGTATAAATGTAAGGGCGCTTGGCACTGAGCAGCAGTTGCAACGCCTTGCGGATCTGACCACCGTGCCCCTTGCGCACCGGGTTGTAGGAGCGCATGGTGATACTGTCTGGATAACCAGCAAAGGGGGTCTTCTTGAAAGACACGTCCTTGGGGATGTCCACCACCACGGGCCCGGGGCGACCTGTGCGCGCGATATGGAAGGCTTTTTTGATCGTGCTGGCCAGATCCCGCACATCCTTGACCAGGAAGTTGTGCTTGACGATGGGCCGGGTGATGCCGACCGTGTCGCATTCCTGGAAAGCATCCAAACCAATGGCAGCCGTGGGCACCTGCCCAGTGATGATGACCATCGGGATGGAGTCCATGTATGCCGTGGCGACGCCAGTGATGGCATTGGTCACGCCCGGCCCACTGGTGACCAGCGCGACGCCGACCTCACCGGTGGCGCGCGCGTAACCATCGGCGGCGTGCACGGCTGCCTGCTCGTGGCGCACCAATACGTGCTGGATGCTGTCTTGTTTGTAGAGCGCGTCGTAGATGTAGAGAACTGCGCCGCCCGGGTAGCCCCAGACGTATTTCACCCCTTCGGCCTGCAGGCACTTGACAAGCACTTCGGCCCCCATGAGCTCGGCAACGGGGGAGTGACCAGCGACAGCGGCTGCAGACGCGATTTCGGCCTTGTTGATTTCCATGACAAACAACCTTTCAGTATTTCTCTGACGAAAAACCTCCGGTGCCCCTCGATCGCGCCCTCGTGAGGCGGCTTTGGGACTTGAGACCAAGGCCATGGCGGTTGGTCCGCGACCTTGGCCCGTTTCGGGCTGGCGATGATGAATACCAGACCGCATTATGGCACTGCAGCATGAAAACTCTGCGCCTTGGACGGATTTTTTCTGCTGCGGCAGCGGGAGCGGGACATGCGACAATGCCCAGCAGATTTTTGCACCCCTCCCCGAATTTCGGTTGTGCACATGCCCCCATCCCCCGCAGCTTCCATCCCAAGCGCCACGACGGCTCGGCTGCCGACCCCATCGCTGCCGCGCCGCATGGCCTGCTGGCTCTACGAGGGCATGCTGCTGTTTGGCGTTGTATTCATCGCGGGCTATCTGTTTTCGGCCCTGACCCAGACCCGCCACGCGCTGGACAACCGGCAGTTGCAGCAGGCTTTTTTGTTCGTCGTGCTGGGGGTGTACTTCACCTGGTTTTGGCACAAGGGCCAAACACTGGCCATGAAGACCTGGCATATCCGTGTGGTGGACCGTCAGGGGCGGCCACTGACCCAGGCGCGCGCTCTGCTGCGCTACCTGTTGTCTTGGCTGTGGTTTCTGCCGCCGCTGGCGCTACGCGAGGCCCTGGGCTGGTCCGCGCTGGAAGGCGTGGTACTGCTGGCTGGCTGGATCGCCGTCTGGGCCGTGCTGGCGCGTTTTCACCCAGATCGGCAGTTTTGGCACGACGCCTGGGCTGGGACGCGGCTGGTCGACTGCCGTGCAGCGCGCACAGCCAACGCCACGCCCCATCAAACCACCTGAATCACCCCAATGCCGCTGACTGTCCGAAGACCCCCTGCCCGAGCGGCCCACCTGCCCCCGTTGTGCATCTCCTGCGACTTCAGACGGCGGAGTCGTCTTCTTCGCCAGTGCGGATGCGGATCACTTTTTCCACGGGAGTGACGAAAATCTTGCCGTCACCGATCTTGCCGGTGCGCGCCGCCCGCACGATGGCATCGATGCAACGCTCGACATCGCCGTCGCGCACCACCACATCGATGCGCACCTTGGGCAAAAAGTCCACCACATATTCCGCGCCGCGGTACAGCTCGGTGTGCCCCTTCTGGCGGCCAAAGCCTTTGACCTCGGTCACCGTCAAGCCCGTCACACCCTGCTCGGCCAGCGCTTCACGCACCTCTTCCAGTTTGAACGGCTTGATGACGGCGGTAATCTGCTTCATGCGGGACGACTCCGTAACGGCAAAAAATTTCGACGATGGGTGGCAAGCGAACGAAGATGGCGGGTCTGACGGACCCTACGTCCGAATCTACCATACCGGGGCGGGGTTTCGGGTTGGTCAGGCCGCCCGCTCACCCCCTCCAGCGGTTGGTATTGGGGTATCGCCAGTCTTTGCCGAAGCTGCGGTGCGTGACGCGAATGCCGACTGGCGCTTGGCGACGCTTGTATTCGTTGATGCGAATCAGCCGCACCACTTGTTCCACCGCGGCGGTGGGAAAGCCCTCGGCGACGATCTCTGCTGGGCTGCGGTCGTTTTCCATGTAGCGCTCGACGATGGCATCCAGCACTTCATAAGGCGGCAAGGTGTCCTGATCCTTTTGGTCAGGGCGCAGTTCAGCGCTTGGCGCCCGAGTAATGATGCGCTCCGGAATCGGATTGCAACCGCGGCCAAGGGGGTCATTCGCGTTGCGCCAGCGCGCCAGCCGCCAAACCCAGGTCTTGGTCACGTCCTTGATGACGGCAAACCCCCCTGCCATGTCACCGTACAGGGTGCAGTAACCGGTGGCCATCTCGCTCTTGTTGCCCGTGGTCAAAACGATGTGACCCAACTTGTTGGACAGCCCCATGAGCAGCGTTCCTCGGATACGCGCCTGCAGATTCTCTTCTGTGATGTCGATCGGTCGACCTTCGAACAGAGGGTCGAGCGCGTCCATAAACCGCTCCAAGATGGGCCCAATGGCAATCTCGTCGTAGCGCACGCCCAGCCGGGCCGCCATCTCGCGCGCATCCAACCACGAGATGTCTGCCGTGTACGGCGACGGCATCATGACGGCCCGCACTGCATCGGGCCCGAGCGCATCGACGGCAATCGCCAACACCAGCGCCGAGTCGATGCCCCCGGACAGCCCGATGATCGCACCGGGAAAACCGTTTTTGCGCACATAGTCACGCGTGCCCAGCACCAGCGCATGCCACAGGTCCGACTCTGTGGAAGGTTCGGGCGCGATCGGCCCATGCACGGCCCAGCCGGTGGGACCGGCCTCCAGCTGCACGACCAGCAGATCCTCGACGAAGCTCGGGGCGCGCGCCGCCAGCGCGCCGCGCGCATCGAGCGCGAAGCTGCGGCCCTCGAAGACGATTTCGTCTTGGCCGCCGACCAGATGGGCATAGACCAAGGGCCGTCCCGTTTGCCGAACCCGCTCACGCATGGCACGTTCGCGTTCATCACCCTTGCCGACATGAAAGGGCGAAGCGTTGATGACGCAGAGCACGTCAGCACCCGCATCCGCCGTCTCCGCCGCCGCACGGGCGTGCCAGGCATCCTCACAGATCAGCAGCCCAACGCGGTGGGTGCGCCCGGCATGGGCCACTTCGAATACGCAGGGACGATCACCGGGCACGAAATAGCGCCGCTCGTCGAATACCTGGTAGTTCGGCAATTCGCGCTTGGCGTAGCGGTGCGTGATGCGGCCTTCGCACAGGACGCTTGCCGCATTCAGGCAGGGGGTGCGGCCCACGCTGCGGCCAGCGGACAGTGCCGATGAATCGGGCGCAGGCAGTGGCTGTCCCACCACGATGTGCAGGCCTTTCAAGCCCGCAGTCTGCGCGGCGACCGATTGCACGGCATCATCACAGGCGTCGACGAATGCGGGCCGCAAAAACAGGTCTTCGGCGGCATAGCCGCAAATGGCCAGCTCTGGGGTCAGCAACACCTGCACGCCCTGGGCGTGTGCCGCATGCGCGGCGTCGATGATGCGGCGAGCGTTGCCGACCAGGTCACCCACCACGAAATTGCACTGCGCCACCCCGATCTTGATCGCCATGGATGCCCCGACGTCCTCTGAAAGCCCAGATTATGTCACCCGGGTGGTGCACGACCCGCATGCGGTGTCGGCCCAGGACTGGAATGCGCTGCTGCACACCCAGCCGGAGGGCCGAGCCTGCGGGCCGTTCATGCGCCACGAGTATTTGGCGGCGCTGCACGACAGCGGCTGCGCCACGGCCGCCACTGGATGGGCGCCGCATTGGGTGACCCTGTGCTCGCGCGCCGATGGCTCACTCATCGCTGCCGCACCGCTGTACATCAAGACGCACTCTTACGGTGAATACGTGTTCGACTGGGCGTGGGCCGCGGCCCACCGCCGGCACGGTGTGCGCTATTACCCCAAGGGCGTGGTGGCGGTGCCTTTTACTCCCGTAGCAGGCCCGCGCCTGCTGGCCCGCGATGCAGCCGCCCGCGCCGCGCTGCTGCGGGCGCTGCTGGCGCACGCCCGTGCGCAGGGCTTGTCCTCCTTGCATATCCTGCTGGGGAGTGCCACCGATTGCGCAGCGTCGGATGCCGCCGGCCTGCTGGGCCGCGAGACGGTGCAATTCCACTGGCACAACCGCCATCCGACGCGCGGCGGCCCATTGACCGACTGGGAGGATTTTCTGGCCAGCCTCAGCCACGACAAGCGCAAGAAAATTCGCCAAGAACGGCGCAAGGTGGCCGATGCGGGCGTGACCTTCGAGGCGCGCCGGGGCGCGCAGATCACAGCCGAGGACTGGGCTTTTTTCGTCCGCTGCTACCGCCAAACCTACCACGAGCATGGCAATGCGCCGTATCTCAACGAAGCGTTTTTCCGCGCCGTCGGTGCGTCCTTGCCAGATCACTGGTTGATGTTCACGGCCCGCGATGCAGCGGGTGCACCGATCGCGGCCAGCCTGTTGGCCCTCAGCGACGACGGTGCGTCACCCGCTGCCGCCTACGGCCGCTATTGGGGGGCGGTGGCACGCGTGGACTGCTTGCACTTCGAGGCGTGCTACTACCAACCGCTGGCTTGGTGTTTGGCGCGCGGTGTCGAGCGCTTCGAGGGCGGAGCCCAGGGGGAGCACAAAGTCGCCCGCGCCCTGCTGCCGGCAGTGGTGCACAGCCGCCACTGGCTGGCGCACCCCGCTTTTGCAGATGCGGTGGGGGAGTATCTGACCCACGAGCGCGCCGCGGTCCAGGATTATCGCCAGGCGCTGCAGGCGCACTCGCCTTTCCGTCAGGTACCCTGAGCGCCCGCCTGAGCCAGATAAGCCTGCACGCCAGAGAGCACCTCCTGGCGAGCCTCCTCCACCGAGCCCCAGCCGAGCACCTTGACCCACTTGCCCGGATCCAGATCCTTGTAATGCTCAAAGAAATGCTCGATCGTCCTCAAGCGCGCAGGGTTGAGGTCTTCGTAGGTCTTCCAGTGCGAGTACAGCGGCAAGATTTTGTCAGTCGGCACCGCCAGCACCTTGCCATCGACCCCGCCTTCGTCTTCCATTTTGAGAATACCGAGTGGCCGACACGCCACCACCACCCCCGGCGGCAACGGCACGGGGGTGATGACCAACACGTCCACGGGATCGCCATCGCCTGACAGCGTCTTGGGCACATACCCGTAGTTGGTCGGGTAGTGCATGGCGGTGTTCATGAAGCGATCCACGAAGATGGCACCCGAAGCCTTGTCGACTTCGTATTTGATGGGGTCGCCATGCATCGAAATTTCGATGACGACGTTGAAGGCGTCGGGGATCTTGTCGCCCGCGGAGACTCGGTCGAAGGACATAAATGCGCAGCTCCGAAAAAAAGTGATGCAGCGTAAGTAGAGCAGTTTGACGGATTTTACTGGCACGAGCCTGACAGGCGGGCGCAGGATGCCCCGGTGGCGGGGCTGGCGCGGTGGATTGGGCCATGGCTGTCCGCTGGCCGGGCACGGCCAACAGCAACCGGACTCACAGCCACTGCACGATGGCGTCGATGTCTTCCGCAAAGAGCTGCCCGCGCTCGGCCAAAAGGATGCGACCGTCGCGCCCGCGCACCAGCGTGATCGGCAGCCCCTTTGGTTTGGGCATGACACGCTGGACAGCGGGCGTGACCCATGCACACGCAAAAGCGTAGCCGCGCTGCTGCATGTAACGCAGGGCCGCCTCGCGCGTGCGGTCGATCGACAGGGTCAACAACTGCCAGCCGGGGCGCTGGCGGTGCCGCAGCCAGAACGCGTTGAGCAGCGGCGTCGTGACGGCACAAAACGGGCAGGTGCTGGCCCACCAGTACAGCACCAGCACCTGGCCCTCGGCAGCTGCCGGCTCGAAGCGGCTGCCATCGAGCAGTTCCATCGCTGGTACGGTCCACGGCACCCCCAACGCCGGCAGCGGCGGGGCTTTGGCCTCGGCAGCCGCCGCCTCGGCTGGCTGCGCTCTGCCGGACACGCTATTCGCGGTCAGGCAAAGCGCCCCCGCCTGTAACAGCCATCGGCGTCGGTTGATCGACATCGCATCACTCCTGCACAGCCGAGCCCGGTGGAAACCCCACCCGCGCCCCAGCCACTGTCGCGCGATAATCTACCGCACCATGGCCGAACGTGTCATCCCCCTATACGACCAGCGCAACCCGCGCGCTCCGGCGTTGCCCATCCCCCGCTCGGTCGCTCTGGCGGCGAGCGACGGGCCTCTGCTCGACCGCCTTCAGCGGCCACTGCGCGACCTGCGCATCAGCGTCACCGACCGCTGCAATTTTCGCTGCAGCTACTGCATGCCAAAAGAGGTATTCGGCAAAGACTACCCCTATCTGCCGCATGCCGATCTGCTCACGTTCGAGGAGATCACGCGCCTGGCGCGCCTCTTCCTCGCCCAGGGTGTGCGCAAGATCCGCCTGACCGGTGGAGAGCCGCTGCTGCGCAAGGATGTCGAGCGCCTGGTGGAGATGCTGGCGGGGCTGCGCACGGTGGACGGCATGCCGCCAGAGCTGACACTGACCACCAACGGCAGTCTGCTCAAGCGCAAGGCGCGCGCGCTGCGCGACGCCGGCCTGCAGCGGGTCACCGTCAGCCTGGATGCCCTGGACGACGCGGTGTTCCAGCGCATGAACGACGTGGGCTTTCCGGTCGCACAGGTGCTGGACGGCATTGCCGCCGCGCAGGATGCGGGTCTGGCACCGATCAAGGTCAATATGGTGGTCAAGCGCGGCACCAACGACGACCAGATCGTCCCCATGGCGCGCCATTTCCGCGGCAGTGGTATCGCGCTGCGCTTCATCGAGTACATGGACGTGGGCAGTTCCAACGGTTGGTGCATGGACGAGGTGCTGCCCAGTGCCCAGGTACTGGCCCGGCTCCAGCAGACCTTCGCGCTGGTGCCTCTGCAGCCCAGCAGCCCCGGCGAAACCGCCGAGCGCTGGGGCTATGCCGGCGCCGATGGCCGCCACGACCCGGCGCTAGGCGAGGTCGGCTTCATCAGCAGCGTCACGCAGGCGTTTTGCCGCGACTGCAACCGCGCGCGTCTGTCGACCGAGGGGCGACTGTATCTGTGCCTGTTTGCCGAGCAAGGCTATGATTTGCGCGCGCCGCTGCGCAGCGGTGCCAGCGACACCGAGATCACCGCGTCGCTGGCGGCCATCTGGAGCCAACGCGCCGACCGCTATTCCGAGATCCGCGCTTTGCTGCCACCCGAGACGCGCCGCGCCGCGCGACGCATCGAGATGAGCTACATCGGTGGCTGATCGCATGACGAGTATCCACGCGCGATCACTCCCCCCTCCCCCCGGGCCGCGAACGGTCACCGGCGTCGTCCTCGCTGGCGGGCAAGGCAGTCGCATGGGCGGGGTCGACAAGGGGTTGCAATCCTTTCAGGGGGTGCCGCTGGCGCTGCACGCCCTGTTGCGGCTGCGCATGCAGCGCGGCGATTGGATGGCCGATTGCATGATCAACGCCAACCGCAACCTGGCCGTGTACGAGGGCTTTGGCGTGCCTGTCTGGCCTGACGAGCTGGGCGGCTATGCCGGCCCCTTGGCGGGCATGCTGACGGCGCTCATGCGCTGCCCAACCCCCTATCTGCTGACGGTACCCTGCGACACCCCGCGGCTGCCGTTGGATCTCGCACAGCGGCTGTGTCAAGCCCTGACCGAGCAGCAGGCCGAACTCGCGATGGCCGCTGCGCCCGAGGCCGATGGGCGCGTACGCACCCAACCCGTGTTTTGTCTGTTAGGGGTGCATCTGCTCGAGAGCTTGAACGCCTTTTTGCAAGAGGGCGGCCGCAAAATCGACGCCTGGACCGCCCGCCACCGTTGCGCCGTCGTGTCTTTCGACCGCCCCGAGGACGACCCGCTGGCCTTCAGCAATATCAACACGCACGGGGAGTTGCACGCCCTCCAATTGGCCTGCGCCCCCACTCGTGCGCTGTCATAGCACCCTGGGGGCCGCCGTTCGGCCAACTGCTGCGCTGACTCCACACACCATGAAAACGCTCGACCAGATCGCCGCCGAACTCCAGGGCTACGACCCCGAGGCCCTACCCGCCACGACCGTGGGCGACTTTCTTGCCCGGCTGGTCGAGCCGCTGTCCGATACGGAAACGGTCGGTATTTTCGAGGCGCTGGACCGGGTGTTGGCACAGGACATCGTCTCCCCCATCGACGTGCCTCCGCACGACAACGCCGCCATGGATGGTTTTGCCCTACAGGGGTCCAACCTGTCGGCGCAAGGGGAAACGGTCTTGCGCGTGCTGGGTACCTGTTACGCGGGGGATGCCCGCTGGTCCAGCCCCGTCCCGGCGGATGCTTGCATACGTATCATGACTGGGGCGGTGATGCCCGATGGGCTGGACACCGTGGTACCGGTGGAATTCGTGCACATGGTCCGGGATGGCGAGCAGGAGCGCGTGCGCATCCCGGCCGGAGTGGTCCAGCCTGGCGATCACCGGCGCCGGCGCGGTGAAGACCTGACGGCCGGGCGAGCAGCCGTGCACGCAGGCCAGCGCCTCGGGCCAGCCGCGCTGGGCTTGATCGCCAGCCTCGGCATCGCACAGGTTCCGGTGGTGCGGCGGCTGCGCGTGGCCTATTTTTCGACCGGCAACGAAATTGCCTCGCTGGGTGAGCCGCTGCGCGAAGGCGCCATTTATGACAGCAACCGCTATACCGTCTATGGCCTGCTGCGGCGGCTGGGTGCAGAGGTGATTGACCTGGGTGCAGTGCGCGACGACCCAGTTGCACTGGAGGCTGCCTTTCGGCAAGCGGCCGCGCGAGCCGACGCCGTCATCACCAGCGCCGGGGTGAGCGCGGGCGAGGCCGACCACACCAAAGCCTTAATGCGCCGGCTGGGGGATGTGGTCTTTTGGCGCATCGCCATGCGTCCGGGACGTCCGATGGCGGTCGGCCGCTTGCTCGATCCAGCGGGGGGGGCGCCCACGGTGCTGTTTGGCCTGCCAGGCAACCCTGTGGCGGTGATGGTGACGTTTCTGGCCTTCGTGCGTCCGGCGCTGCTGCGCATGATGGGTGTGCGCGAGACCCAGCCCGTGCTGTTGCGCGCGCGCAGTGTCGAGCCCATCCGAAAAAAACCCGGGCGCACGGAATATCAGCGCGGTATCGTGACGCGCGGAGCCGATGGCTCCCCGCAGGTGCGGACGACGGGCAACCAGGGCTCGGGCGTGCTGCGCTCGATGGTCGAAGCCAACGGACTCATCGTGCTGGGCCACCAGCAGGGCCCTGTCGCGGTGGGTGACGAAGTGGATGTGATGATGTTCGATGGGGTCATCTGAGCCCGCCGCGACTGGGCCTCGACGGCGATTCATGCCCCGGCGTCAGCCCAGCCACATCAAACCCACCTGCAGCAACACCAGCAGCACCAACACCGACAGGTCCACGCCACCCACGGTGGGGAGGATGCGGCGCACGGGTGCCAGCACCGGGTCCAACAATCGACCCAAGGTCCCGATCCAAGGCGAAAACGGCTGCACCCAAGTCAACACCGCGTAGACCAGCAACAGCAGCATCAAGCCCTGCAACCCGGTGCGCAGCAACATCTGCAGCGCCAGCAGGGGCACGGTCACGGCAAAGCCCAGGGCCTCCACTCCCGGGAGCGTACCGCCCCACAGCAGATGCACCAGCCCGGCGTAGGCCAGCGCCAGCACCGCCGCAGCCAAAAAACTGCCCCAATCTACGTGGGCCTGGGCCCAAGCGCGAGGCAACGATCGGCGCAGCGGTTGGACGATCCAATCCGTCAATGCCATGACGAACGGCCCCGGCTGGGCGGCCATGCGCAGTCGCCGCGTGTTCATCCAGCCCCGCAGCAAAGCCGCTCCAATCAAAAAAAACGACAGCGTGTCGAGCAAAAAAAGGACGATGCGCATGGTCCAATGGGCAAAAGGAACGACGAACGAGCGTGTCAACCGCGGCCGGGACGCGCACGGCGACCGCGCCCGGACACCGGGGATTGTGCCGCAGACCCCGCAGCGGCCGCAGGCGGGCCAGAGCGGCGGCTCTGGCCCGCACGGCGGCTTGGGGGCGTGTCTGCCGCCTCGATGGCCTCTGCGGAGGACTCGCGCGGGGTACGACCGGCGGAGCGGCCACCACCCCGATCGGAGCGACCTTCGGCTACCGCGTCCTCGCGCACCAGCCGAAAATCGATGCGCCGTCCGTCCAAATCGACACGGCTGACCTGGACCACCACTTTGGAGCCCAGTACAAAGCGCACCCCGGTACGCTCGCCGCGCAGTTCCTGTCGGAGCTCGTCGTAACGGAAGTACTCGCCGCCCAGCTCGGTGATATGCACCAAGCCCTCGACATACAAACCGTCCAAAGTGACAAACAGACCGAAGCTGGTGACGGCGGTGACAGTGCCGGAAAACTCCTCGCCCAAGCGCTCACGCATGTACTTGCACTTCAACCAAGCCTCCACATCGCGGCTGGCCTCGTCGGCGCGGCGCTCATTGGCGCTGCAGTGCAGGCCAGCTGCCTCCCAGCCCAGCAGTTCGCTGGATGGACGACCCCGCGAGCGCGTCATGGCCTCCGAAGCACCGCGATCCTGAAGCCGCTTGGCCAGTTTGGCCTGTGCCTCGCCCGGAATCGGCAAGACCGGTAGGTGATAGCGCTCGCCTTTCAGGATTGCCTTGATCACACGATGCACCAGCAAATCCGGATAGCGTCGAATGGGGCTGGTGAAATGGGTGTACGCGTCGAACGCCAAGCCGAAATGCCCGACGTTGTGCGGCGAATACATAGCCTGCTGCATCGAGCGCAGCAACATCTGGTGTATTTGCGGGGCATCGGGACGGTCAGCCGTTGCCTTCGCCAAGGCCTGAAAGTCGCGGGGTCCTGGCAGGTCGCCGAGGGTGGCTGGCACCCCCAACGCTTTGAGGTATTCGCGCAGCATCTCGATCTTGTCGGCCGACGGCCGCTCGTGCACCCGGTACAGCCCCGGGTGACGGTGGGTCGCAATGAACTCGGCCGCGCAGACATTGGCCACCAGCATGGCTTCTTCGATCAGACGGTGCGCGTCGTTGCGCGTGCGCGGTTCGATGCGCTCGATGCGCCCCGCCTCGTCGCAGACGATGCGCGTCTCCACGGTCTCCAGGTCTACAGCACCGCGCGCTTCGCGCGCCGCGAGCAAGGCACGGTAGACATCGTGCAGATTGAGCAGGTGCGGCACCATCGCCGCATAGCGTTGGGCCTCGGTTCCGCGCGTGTTCTGCAGGATCGCCGCCACTTCGGTGTAGGTAAGGCGCTGATGGCTGTGCATCACCGCTGGATAAAACTGATAGGCATGGACCAGCCCCTTGGCGTCGATCAGCATGTCGCACACCATACACAGCCGGTCCACACCCGGGTTGAGTGAGCACAGCCCGTTGGAGAGCTTCTCCGGCAGCATCGGGATGACCCGGCGCGGGAAATAGACGCTGGTGGCGCGATCGTAGGCGTCGATGTCCAGCGGCGAGCCGTTGCGCACATAGTGACTCACATCGGCGACGGCCACCAGCAACCGCCAACCCTTGCCGCGGCCGACAAGCGCCGGCTCGCAATAGACCGCGTCGTCGAAGTCGCGTGCGTCTTCGCCGTCGATGGTCACCAGCGGCACATCGGTCAGATCCACGCGGCCACGGCGGTCCGCGGCGCGAACCTTGTCGGGCAGCGCCCGCGCTTCGGCCAGCGCCCCTTCCGAAAATTGATGCGGCACGCCGTATTTGCGGACCGCGATTTCGATTTCCATGCCGGGGTCGTCGATATCGCCCAACACCTCTTTGACGCGCCCGACGGGCTGCCCATAAAGCGCCGGTGGCTCGGTCAGCTCCACCACCACCACCTGCCCAGGTTGGGCCGCGCCGGTGGCACCCTTGGGAATCAGCACGTCTTGGCCGTAGCGTTTGTCCTCCGGCGCCACGAGCCAGATGCCATTTTCGTGCAGCAGACGGCCAATGATGGGCGAGCTGGATCGCTCCAGGATCTCGGTCACGCGCCCCTCGGGACGTCCGCGCCGGTCATGGCGCACGATGCACGCCTTGACACGGTCTTTGTGCAACACGGCGCGCATCTCGTTGGGTGGCAGATACAGGTCGGGCTGGCCGTCGTCGCGCACGACGAAGCCGTGGCCATCGCGGTGGCCTAGGACCACCCCTTCGATTTCGGGCAGGGAGACTGTGGTTTTTTCTTTCACGGACAAGGGATTTCCTGCGTGGGCATACGCCCCGCTTCAAGTGTATAATTTTGGCTTTCCGAAGTGCCCAGGTGGCGGAATTGGTAGACGCACTAGTTTCAGGTACTAGCGCCGAGAGGCGTGGAGGTTCGAGTCCTCTCCTGGGCACCAAAGACAGATAGCCAGTTGGCCGGCCGATGATCGTCACCCGGCGGTACGAGCGCCAATCATACCGCGCCCTGCCCCGATCTGCAGAAAAACCCGCCCAGATGGTGTCTAGGCGGGTTTTTTGTTGTGCAAACCCGTGGGGGATAGCCCCGTTCGCCCCGGAGTTGCTTGCCAAACACTGCTACAATTCGCACTGACCTGAGGCGCCCAGGTGGCGGAATTGGTAGACGCACTAGTTTCAGGTACTAGCGCCGAGAGGTGTGGAGGTTCGAGTCCTCTCCTGGGCACCAAAACTCGCTTCAGACGGGCAACCCGATCAGATCGTGGCCTTCTGCGGCCACGATGCGGGCCCTGATGAAATCCCCCGTGCGGTACGTCTTGCTGGCTTTTTCGGGTGGCAGCAGTCGCACGGTACCGTCGATCTCCGGTGCGTCAGCATAGGTGCGCCCCACTCCACCCTTCTTGCCCAGACCCTGCGACTGATCCACCAGCACCTGCATGGTGGCACCGACTCGGCGCTGCAGACGCTCCACGGCCATGGCTTCGGCCACCGCCATGAAACGCACTCGGCGCTCCTGGCGCAACGCATCTGGCAGCGCGCCGGGCAGTGCATTGGCCGCCGCACCTTCCACCGGCGAGTAGGCAAAACAGCCCGCGCGGTCGATCTGCGCCTCGCGCACGAAGTCGAGCAGATGCGTGAATTCCTC
Organism: uncultured Tepidimonas sp.; assembly: GCA_937949455.1. GTDB lineage: Bacteria > Pseudomonadota > Gammaproteobacteria > Burkholderiales > Burkholderiaceae_C > Tepidimonas. Next base: position 16,823 of record CALEDU010000247.1, read on the forward strand.
TTCCGTCTCGCCGGGGAAACCGGCGATGAAGGTGCTGCGCACGACCAATTCTGGGCAGATTTGCCGCCAGCGGCGGATGCGCTCCAGGTTGCGCTCGCCGCTGGCTGGGCGCTTCATGCGCCGCAGCACATCCGGATGGCTGTGCTGGAACGGCACGTCCAGGTAAGGCAGCACCAGACCGTCGGCCATCAGCGGCACGATGTCATCCACGTGGGGATAGGGATAGACGTAATGCAGTCGGACCCAGGCCCCGTGAGCCCGCGCCAGTGTGCCCAGTTCGCGCACCAAATCGAGCATTCGGGTGCGCACGGGGCGTCCGTCCCAGAACCCGGTGCGGTACTGCACATCGACGCCGTAGGCGCTGGTATCTTGACTGATGACGAGCAACTCCTTGACCCCGCCCTCGAAGAGCCGCCGCGCCTCGGTCAGCACATCACCGATCGGGCGACTGACCAAGTCACCGCGCATCGATGGAATGATGCAGAAGGTGCAGCGGTGGTTGCAGCCCTCGCTGATCTTCAAGTAGGCATAGTGGCGCGGGGTGAGTTTGACGCCAACGCCCTCGATGGCATTGCTGGGCGGGGGAACCAGGTCCACGAAGGGATCATGCGGCTTGGGTGCATGGGCGCGGACGGCGTCGAGCACCTCATCTGTGGCGTGAGGGCCGGTGACGGCCAGCACCGCCGGGTGCAGCGTTTTGATCAGGTTGTCTCCGTGCGCATCGGCCCGAGCGCCCAGGCAACCGGTGACGATGACTTTGCCATTGGCGGCCAGCGCCTCGCCGATGGCATCCAGGCTTTCCTTGACAGCATCGTCGATGAAGCCGCAGGTGTTGACGATGACCAGATCCGCATCTTCATACTGGCGGCTGGTGCGGTAGCCCTCAGCACTCAGACGGGTGAGGATGTGCTCGGAATCAGTCAGGGCCTTGGGGCAGCCCAGGCTGACAAAGCCGACGGTCGGCGTGTGTGCAGGCGGATGGTCGGTGGCTGAAATGGACATCCTCTTATTGTCTCAGGTCGGGCCGCCGCGCGCCCAACACAGGGCAGCGCTCAGTGGGGGCGCTTGACCCCAAAAGCGCCAAGCATCTGCTCTTGCATCTGTGCCAGCGCCTTTTGGGATTGGGCAAAAACATTGCCCATCATCAACGGCGTCTGGGCGGCCAGGAACTGCTGCCAAACCTCGGGGGCCAGCTCCTTGGCCTGCTCGGCCATTTTCTGTTGCAACTCCATGAAGATCTGCAGGTTGCGCTCTAGGTAAGAGCCCATGAAGTCCTGCATCGCGTGGCCGTAGAAGCGGATGAGGTTGGCCAGCATTTTTTCCGAAAAGAGCGGAACGCCCGCAGTCTCCTCCTCCAAGATGATTTGCAGGAGGATGGAGCGGGTGAGATCCTCCCCGGTTTTGGCGTCACGCACGACGAACGGCTCGGCACGCATGACCAGCGCCTTGACATCACTGAGTGTGACGTAGGATGACGAATCGGTGTCGTACAGGCGGCGGTTGGGATATTTTTTGATGACACGGACCGCGGGGCCGGCTGGCTCGGGCTGCTGCGTGGCTTGGGATGCATCGGCCTTGGCCTTGGTTGACTGCACGAAACGGACTCCTGAGACGATGGCTGCAATGATGCCGCGCGAGCGCACGACACCCCGCGGGGCATTGTAGAGCGGTCGAGGCACCTTGCTGGACGGGGATTTCCCGGCGTTGGGGGGACATTGGAGCGGCGCTGGGCCAGGCGATGCTGCCCACGCTGAGGGCGAGCGCCCCCTGAGATGGCATCAAGTGGGCGTGGGCGGTGGCACCGCGAGCCGTTGCCGAAGCGCTTCGTACAGACAGACGGCGCTGGCAACCGAGACATTCAAGCTCTCGACTGCCCCGCGCATGGGGATGGATACCAGCTCGTCACATGAGCGGCGCACCAGCGGGCGCATGCCCTTGCCCTCCGAGCCCAAAACCACCGCCACAGGGCCGCGCCAGTCATGCTGATACAGGCTGCGCGGGGCATCGTCGCTGGTGCCAATGATCCACAGCCCACGCTGTTTGAGTGCCTCAAGCGTGCGGGCCAGATTGGTGACCATGAAGTACGGGACGGTTTCCGCCGCCCCGCTGGCCACCTTGGCCACCGTGGCGTTGAGGCCGCAGGATTGGTCCTTGGGCGCGATGACGGCATGTGCTCCAGCCCCATCGGCCACACGCAAGCAGGCCCCCAGATTGTGTGGATCGGTGACGCCATCGAGCACCAGCAGCAGCGGGGGGTCGGCCTGGCGCTCGACCTCGCCGCGGGCGTCCAATTGGTCCAACAAATCGTCCAAGGTGCGGACTTGAGCGACAGGCTGCACCCGGGCCACCACACCTTGGTGGTGGGCCCCGCCCGCCAGCTTGGCCAGTCGGGGGCCGTCGGCCTCGATGACGCGCACGCCCGCTTCCCGCGCTCGTTGCAGAAACTGGCGCATGCGGGCGTCTCGCCGGGAGGGGTCGGCGTACACCTCCAAGAGGGTGGACGGCGCGGTTTTCAGGCGCACGCCCACGGCGTGAAACCCGAACAAGATTTTGGTTTCGGACGACATGGGGGGCGATTATGCGTCGCGGGCACGGCCCGCCTCGATCACGATGCGGCGCTCGCAACGCGCGGCCATCGCCGGGTCGTGCGTGACCAACACCAGGGTGGTGCCGTGTTCGCGATTCAAATCGAACATCAACTGAGTGATGCGTTCACCGGTGGCATGGTCGAGGCTGCCGGTCGGCTCATCGGCCAGCAACACCGCCGGCTCGACCACGAAGGCGCGCGCCAAGGCGACGCGCTGCTGCTCGCCACCGGACAACACCCGCGGGTAGTGTCCCAGCCGCTCCCCCAGGCCCACACGCTCCAGCATGCGGCGCGCGGCGGCGCGGGCGTCACGCCGACCAGCCAGCTCCAGCGGCAACATGACGTTTTCAAGGGCGGTAAGGTTGCCCAGCAACTGAAAGCTCTGAAACACGAAGCCGACTTTGCGCGCCCGCACAGCCGCGCGCGCGTCTTCATCCAGCGCGAAAATGTCGACGCCGTCCAGGCGAACCGTGCCGGCGGTCGGCGTATCCAAGCCAGCAATCAAAGCAAGCAGGGTGCTTTTGCCCGAGCCGGATGCGCCGACGATGGCCAAGGTCTCGCCTGGCGCAACGGAAAACTCGATGTCGTGCAGGATGCCGAGCGTGCCCGTGGCGTCGGTCACCGATTTGGACAGGCGCTGCACGGCAATGATGGGTGTGGACATGAAAGGCCTTTGACTTGAACCGCAGAAAATGTAACGCCACCATGCTGGCCGCCGCCGCACTCGCGTGCCTGCCTTTGAGAGCGGGCGCTGCCGAGCCGGGTTCCGGGGTGGTGATTTTGGTGGTTGGAGATTCCTTGAGCGCCGAATACGGATTGGCGCGTGGCACTGGATGGGTGGCGCTGTTGGAGCGGCGGCTGCAGGAAGAACGGCGCGCGGTGCGGGTGATCAACGCCAGCGTCAGCGGCGATACGACAGCCGGGGGCCGCTCGCGGTTGCCCCCCCTGCTCGAACGTCATCGTCCAGCGATCGTCGTGCTGGAACTGGGCGGCAACGACGCCCTGCGCGGCCTGCCGTTGGAGACGACGCGCGACAACCTGCGCTCGATGATCCGCGCCAGCCACGCAGCCGGCGCGCGCGTGCTGCTGTTGGGGATGGACATGCCGCCCAACTACGGCGAGCGCTATCGCGCCCAGTTCCGCGCCGTCTACACGGGCCTGGCTCGGGAAGAAAAGGTGGGCCTGGTGCCGTTTTTCCTGGCCGGCGTCGCGGACGGCCCGCAAGCCGCTGCCCTGTTCCAGGACGACCGCATCCATCCCAACGAGCGGGCGCAGCCGATCTTGCGGGACAATGTGTGGCCCCATTTGCAGCGGCTGCTGCCGCGCGCCTAGCGCCCCAGTACATCCAGCGCTTGGGCGAGGTCGGCGCGCAGGTCCTCCACATCCTCCAGGCCCACGGCCAAGCGCACCAGCCGGGGGGCGTGAGGCCAGGGGCGCGCGCGCAGGGCCGGGATGTCGTAGGGCACGCACAAGCTCACCGGCCCAGCCCAGCTGTATCCCAAGCGAAACACCCGCAAGGCATCGCAGAACGCATCCACCCGTTGCGCGGGAATCGCCGGGTCGAACACGACGCTAAACAAGCAAGCCGCCGCGCGAGCGTCGCGGCGCCATGCCGCATGGCCGGGAGAATCAGCCAGCGCTGGGTGAAACACCTGGGCCACATGCGGCTGCTCTTGCATCCATGTAGCCAATTCGCGCGTCACCGCATCTTGCGCGTGGTAGCGCAAAGACAAGCTGGGCAGGCCGCGCAGCACGGCCTCGACATCGTTGGCACCGACGCCCAGGCCCAGGCGCATATGCGTCATCAGCAGCGCGTGGTGCAGGGCCTCGTCCCGCGTGACGACCGAGCCCATCAACACGTCGGCACCGCCACTGGGGTATTTGGTCAGGGCCTGCATGGCCATGTCCACCCCGAGATCGAACGGATTGAAGGCCACCCCGGCACCCCATGTGTCGTCCAGCGCGGTGAGGATGGGCCGTGCGCGCTCTGCATTCGCAGCACGGACGGCGCCGACCAACGCCGGCACGTCCGGAAACTCCAGCGTCACCGAGCCGGCCGCCTCCAGCCACACCAGGCGCGTCTGGGGCGTGATGGCCGCGGCCAAATCCGCGGGATCCATGGGATCGTAGATGCGGTGGCGAATGCCCCAGGCGGCCAGCTCGTGGGTGGCCAGCGCCTTGTTGGGACCGTAAGCGTTGTCGGGGATCAGCACCTCGTCGCCGGCACGCAAGAATGCCAGATCGACCAGCGCGATGGCGGACAAACCACTGGGGGTCAGCACGCATTGCCGCCCCCCTTCCTGCGTGGCCAGGCGCTCCTCGAGCGTGAACGTGGTGGGTGTGCCGTGCAGGCCGTAGGTATAACCGGACTTGTCCTGCCACTGGCGTTCGCGCATCGCCGCGACGCTGGGGAAGAAAACCGTCGAGGCCTTGTGAACCGGCACTGGCACGGCATCGAAACCGTCCGGCGCGCGGTAAGGGTGGTGAATCAGGCGCGTGGCCGCGCCGGCGGTTGCGGCCCCCATGGCGGTCAGACCTTCCACTTGGCCAGCAGCTGCTCGGGCCGCAGGTTGTCGTAGCACTCGAAGGGCTGGTGAATCCACGGGTTGGTGGGCAGAAACTCCACCGAATAGTCTGGCTTGAAAATCGATACCCCCTTGGTCCAGATGACGGCGCTGCGCAGTTCGGTGATCGGCGTGTAGTTGGTGCGCAGCATGTCGATCACGGCCTTGAGCGTATGGCCGGAATCCGCCAGGTCATCGACCAGCAGGACGCGGCCCGCGATTTCGCCTTTGGGCGTGGTGATGTAGCGCGCAATGTCCAACTGTCCACGCACCGTACCGCCTTCGGCGCGGTAAGAACTGGTAGACATGATGGCCAGCGGTTTGTCGAAGATTCGGCTGAGGATGTCGCCCGGCCGCATGCCACCGCGTGCCAGACACAGGATGGTGTCGAAACCCCAGCCCGACTGGTGGATCTTGATCGCCAGCTTTTCGATCAGGTTGTGGTATTCGTCGTACGAGACGTACAGATGCTTGCCATCTTCGGTGAGCAT
>CALEDU010000248.1 GCA_937949455.1 uncultured Tepidimonas sp.
ATCCGCCGCCGGCGGACGCCGCTCAACCGATTTCGATCATGTCCGACGACCAGACCCCTGTTTTCCAAATCCAGCGCAGTTATCTCAAAGAGGCCTCGCTGGAGCAGCCCAATTCCCCCGCCATTTTTCTGGAGCAGCAACAGCCCAGCGTGGATATCCAGTTGGGTGTCGAGGCCAAGGGGGTGGCTGACGGGGTGTACGAGGTGGCAGTCCTGGCCACCGTGCACACCAAGATTGGCGAGCGCACCGTGTTTTTGGTCGAGTGCAAGCAGGCGGGCATCTTCGAGATCCGCAACCTGCCGCAGGAGCAAATGGGTCCGATCATGGGCATCGCGTGTCCGCAGATCGTCTACCCGTATCTGCGCAGCAACGTGGCCGACCTGATCACGCGCGCGGGCTTCCCGCCCGTGCATTTGGCCGAGATCAATTTCCAAGCCATGTACGAGCAGCAACAGGCCCAGCCATCAGACGGGGTGTCGCCCATCACCCCTGCTTGATGGGGGCCCCGGCGCGAGCCACAGACCCGCGCTGTGGGTGATGCAGCCTGCCTACGTCTATGCACCTGACCGTCATTGGTGCCGGCGCTTGGGGCACAGCCCTTGCCATTACAGCGGCCAGCGCGCATCGTGTGTGCCTGTGGGCGCGCGATCACGGGCATGCCGAGCGTTTGCAAAGCGAGCGGGTCAATGCCCGCTATTTGCCAGGGGCGGTATTTCCACCTGCGCTCGAATGCGGTGGGGGCGATCCCGCAGCGCTGGCACCATGGCTGGCAGAGACTGATCTGGTCATCGTCGCCACGCCGATGGCAGGTCTGCGGCAGTGGTTGCAATGGCTGTCCACCGCATTGCCAGTCGTGGGCCGCGGGGATATCCCTGTCACTTGGTTATGTAAAGGTTTCGAGCGCGCGTGCGAGCCCGGTGCCGACGGCCTGCTGGGGCACGAGATTGCTGCTCGCGTCGCCCCTGGCCTGCGCGTAGGGGTCCTCAGCGGGCCCAGCTTTGCGCAAGAGGTAGCGGCTGGCCTGCCGACGGCGCTGGTCGCTGCGGCTACTCAGGCGGCGGTGCGTGACGCCTTGGTGAAGGCCTTTCACAGCCCGGCATTGCGCGTTTATGCCAACGACGACATGGTTGGCGTCGAAGTCGGCGGTGCGGTCAAAAACGTCATGGCGATTGCCACCGGGTTGTGCGATGGATTGCGCCTGGGGTATAACGCCCGGGCCGCCCTGGTCACCCGTGGTTTGGCCGAAATGACCCGCCTGGGCTTGGCGCTCGGAGCGCGGGCTGAGACCTTCATGGGCCTGTCGGGGGTAGGCGATCTGGTGCTGACCGCCACCGGCGATTTGAGCCGCAACCGCCAGGTTGGGCTGCTGCTGGCTCAGGGTCTGACGCAGGCCCAAGCCGTGGATTCGCTCGGGCATGTGGCCGAGGGGGTATACAGCGCCCGTACCGTGGCGCAGCGCGCCCGCTCGCTGGGGGTGCGCATGCCGATTACCGACGCCGTCGTGGCGCTGCTGGACGGCGCGCTGCAACCGCGCGACGCAGTCGCGCGCTTGATGGCGCGCGATCCGGTGGCGGAGTGATGTCCCCAGGGCCTCAAAACTCCCAGTTGTCGATCAGGCGGGTACGGCCCAGGCGAGCCGCACCCAGCGCCACCAGGCGGCCGGGCTGCAGGTCTGCCACCGAAGGGGGCTGCAGATCCTCGCGCCGGCGCACGGTCAGGTAGTCGGGCTGCCAACCGCGGCTGGCCAGTGTCTGCTCGGCATGGCGCTCCAACGCAGCCAGGTTGCGCTCGCCGCCCAGTACGTCAGCGGCCAACAGGCGCAGCGCCTGCACCAATTGGGGTGCCTCGGCGCGCTCCTCAGGCGACAGGTAGCCGTTGCGCGAGCTCAGCGCCAGCCCATCGGGTGCGCGCGCGATGTCGCCGCCGTGGATGGTGATGGGCAGGGCAAATTGCCGCACCATTTGGCGAATCACCATGAGCTGCTGATAGTCTTTCTTGCCGAACACGGCGTGGCGCTCGCCCTTGGCCTGGGCAAAGACGCACTGGAACAGCTTCATCACGACCGTGCAAACACCCGTGAAAAAACCCGGCCGAAAATGCCCCTCCAGCAGATCGGCCAGGGCCGGGTGGGGGTGTACCTTGAAGGTTTGCGGTTCAGGATACAACTCGCATTCTGCTGGAGCGAAAACGATGTCGCAGCCGATCTCGGCCAGGCGTTCGCAGTCGGCCTGCAGGGTGCGCGGATAGGTGTCGAAGTCCTCGTGCGGCAGAAATTGCAGCCGGTTGACGAAGATACTGGCCACGGTGACATCGCCCAGCGTGCGTGCGTAGCGCACCAGGCTCAGGTGGCCGTCATGCAGATTGCCCATGGTGGGCACGAAGGCGGGGCGGTCGAATGGGGCGAGCGCTTGGCGCAGCTCGGCGATGGTGTGAATGACTTGCATCGGAATGGCGGCAGGCAATCAGGGAAACGTCGTGTGGCAGGCGACGGCTCACCACGCGTGCATGGCATTGTCGGGGAAAGTGCCAGCCTTGACGGCGGCGACGTAGGCAGCCATGGCGTCGCGCACGCTGGCCGCCCCCGCCATGAAGTTGTGCACGAATTTGGGCGTCTTGCCCAAATGGATGCCGAGCATGTCGTGCATCACCAGCACCTGGCCGGCGGTGCCATTGCCGCTGCCGATGCCGATGGTGTGGCAGCGCGGCAGTTGCTGGGTGATCTCGGCCGCCAGCGCCGCTGGCACCATCTCCAGCACGAGCATGGTCGCGCCCGCATCTTGCAGCGCCAAGGCATCACGGCGCAGTTGTTGCGCCTCGGCGTCACTGCGGCCCTGCACACGGTAGCCGCCAAGGGCGTGCACTGTTTGCGGCGTCAGGCCCAGGTGGGCACAGACGGGGATGCCGCGCTCGACCAGGAAGCGCAC
>CALEDU010000249.1 GCA_937949455.1 uncultured Tepidimonas sp.
CCGAGGTCGTGCGCGACGGCACCGTCGTCGAGACGCTGGGCGGCAATCCCTTGGATGCCATTGCTGCCTACCAGCAGCGCTTTCGCGTGGCGCTCAGCCCCGGGTTGCCGCGGTTTTGCGGCGGGCTGGCGGGCTATTTCGGCTACGACACCGTGCGCCACATCGAGCGCAAACTCGCCAGCACCTGCCCGCCCGATCCGCTGGGTCTGCCCGACATCCTGCTGCTGCAGACCGAGGAGCTGGCCGTCATCGACAACCTTTCGGGCAAGCTGTACCTGATCGTCTACGCCGATCCCGCTCAGCCCGAGGCCTATGCCCGCGCCAAGCGCCGCTTGCGCGAGCTCATGGATCGCTTGCGTTATTCGGTCAGCGCCCCGTCCGTCAAGGCCGGCGATGCCTACCCCGAGCAGCGCGAGCGCAGCCAGGCCGATTTTCTGGCGGCCGTCGACGCGGCCAGGGCCCTGATCCAGCAGGGCGACTTCATGCAGATCGTCATCGGCCAACGCATCCACAAGCCCTACCGGCACAGCCCGCTGAGCCTGTACCGCGCGTTGCGCTCCCTCAACCCCAGCCCGTACATGTACTACTACAACCTGGCCGGGGCCGATGCGCGCGGCAGCGACCTGCATGTGGTGGGTGCCTCGCCCGAAATCCTGGTGCGCCAGGAGCGCACCGACGAAGGGGTGAAGGTGACCATTCGGCCCCTGGCCGGCACCCGGCCGCGCGGTGCCACGCCCGAAAAAGACCAGGCCGCCGAACAGGATTTGCTGGCCGACCCCAAAGAGCGCGCCGAGCATGTGATGCTGATCGACCTGGCGCGCAACGATATTGGCCGCATCGCCCAGATCGGCAGCGTCAAGGTGACCGAGGCCTTCGCGGTGGAGCGCTACAGTCACGTCATGCACATCGTCAGCAATGTCGAGGGGCTGTTGCGCCCGGGTCTCACCAGCATGGACGTGCTGCGCGCCACCTTCCCGGCCGGCACGCTCACCGGCGCACCCAAGGTGCACGCCATGGAGCTAATCGACCGGCTGGAGCCGACCAAACGCGGCATCTATGGCGGCGCGGTCGGCTACCTGAGCTGGGCCGGCGATATGGACCTGGCGATTGCCATCCGCACCGGTGTCGTACATGAGGGCACACTCTATGTGCAGGCCGCCGCGGGTGTGGTGGCTGACTCGGTGCCGGAGCTGGAGTGGAAGGAAACCGAGCACAAGGCCCGCGCCCTGCTGCGCGCCAGCGAACTGGTCGAGGAGGGGTTGGAATGAGCCGCCTCAAGCTGCTGATGGTGGACAACTACGACTCGTTCACCTACAACCTGGTGCAGTACTTTGGCGAACTGGGCGCCGAGGTGGAGGTGTTTCGCAACGACGAAATCACGCTGGAGGGTATCGCCGCGCGCGCACCGGACCGCCTGGTCATCTCGCCCGGGCCGTGCTCGCCGGCGGAAGCGGGCATCTCGGTGGCGGCAATCCGCCACTTCGCTGGCCGCATGCCGATCTTGGGCGTGTGCCTGGGCCACCAGAGCATCGGTGCCGCCTTCGGTGGACGCATCGTGCGCGCGCGCGAGTTGATGCATGGCAAAACCAGCCTCATCACGACCACGCAGGAGGGGGTGTTCGCCGGCCTGCCGCGGCAGTTCACCGTCAACCGCTACCACTCGCTGGCCATCGAGCGCGCCACGCTGCCGCCGGAGCTGGTCATCACCGCCTGGTGCGACGACGGCGAGATCATGGGCGTGCGCCACCGCGACTTGCCGGTGCAGGGCGTGCAGTTCCACCCCGAGAGCATCCTGACCGAGCACGGCCATGCGCTGCTGCGCAATTTCCTGCAGTCCCCCTAAACGCCTTCGTTTCCAGGAGATCCCCATGCCCCATCGACACGCCATCACGCCGCAGGAGGCATTGCAGCGCGTCATCGAGCACCGCGAAATCTTTCATGACGAGATGCTGCACCTGATGCGCCTGATCATGAGCGGCGAGGTCTCCCCGCTCATGACCGCCGCCATCCTCACCGGCCTGCGCGTCAAGAAAGAGACCATCGGCGAGATCACCGCCGCCGCCCAGGTGATGCGGGAGTTTTCCACCAAGGTCCCGGTGGAGGACACCACCCACCTGGTCGATATCGTCGGCACCGGCGGCGACGGCGCGCACACCTTCAACATCTCCACCTGCGCCATGTTCGTAGCGGCTGCCGCCGGCGCGCGGGTCAGCAAGCACGGCGGGCGCAGCGTCAGCAGCAAGTCTGGCAGTGCCGATGTGCTGGAAAGCCTGGGTGTCAACATCAATTTGCCCCCTGCGGCCATCGCGCAGTGCATCCGCGAGGTTGGCATCGGCTTCATGTTCGCGCCCAACCACCACCCAGCCATGAAAAACGTCGCGCCCGTGCGGCGCGAGATGGGCGTCAAAACCCTCTTCAACATCCTCGGTCCATTGACCAACCCAGCCGGTGCCCCCAACCTCCTGATGGGCGTATTTCATCCCGATTTGGTCGGTATCCAAGTGCGGGTGCTGCAGCGCCTGGGTACCCAGCACGCACTGGTCGTTTATGGCAAAGACGGCATGGACGAGGTCAGCCTGGGTGCCGCGACCATGGTCGGGGAGCTCAAGGACGGCGAAATCCTCGAATACGACATCCACCCCGAGGACTTTGGGCTGGCCATGGCCAGCCACCGGGCCTTCCAGGTGGGCACGCCCGAAGAGTCGCGCGCCCTGCTGCTGGCCGTGCTCGACGGTCAAGCCGGCCCGGCGGCCGACATCGTCGTCCTCAACGCCGGCGTCGCGCTATATGCGGCCCATGTGGCCGACTCCATCGAAGCCGGCATCGCCCGCGCCCGCCAGGCGCTCGCCAGCGGCGCGGCCAAGGCCAAGCTGGAACGATTCGTCACGGCCGCGCACCGACTGGGCGTGGAGGCCGCGGCATGAGCGATATCCTGCAGCGCATTTGCGCCACCAAGCGCGAGGAGGTGGCGGCTGCATCGGCGCGCACCCCGCAGGCCGCCATGCGCGCGCAGGCCGAAGCCAGCCTGCGCGACGACCCGCCGCGCGACTTTGCCGCTGCGCTGCGCGCCGCGCAGGCCGCCGGGCGGGCTGGCGTCATTGCCGAAGTCAAAAAAGCCAGCCCCTCCAAGGGCGTGCTGCGCGCCGATTTCGACCCGGCGGCGATCGCCGCCAGCTACGCACGCCACGGCGCGGCCTGCCTGTCGGTCCTGACCGACGTGCCGTACTTCCAGGGTCACCCGGACTATCTGCGCCAGGCGCGTGCGGCCGCGCCACTGCCGGCGCTGCGCAAGGACTTCCTGGTCGATGCCTACCAGGTCTGGGAGGCGCGCGCACTGGGCGCGGATGCCATCTTGCTGATCGCCGCCTGCCTGGACGACGCGCAAATGGGCGACTTCGAGGCCATCGCACACGAGCTGGGCATGGCGGTGTTGGTGGAGGTGCATGACGCTGCGGAGTTGGAGCGGGCGCAGCGCCTGCGCACCCCGCTCATCGGCGTCAACAACCGCGACCTGCGCAGCTTCCAGGTCTCGCTGCAAACGACACTGGACCTGCTGCCGCAGCTGGAGCCAGGGCGGCTCCTGGTGACCGAAAGCGGCATCGCCACGCGCGACGACGTATGCCGCCTGCGCGAGGCTGGCGTGCCGGCGTTTCTGGTGGGGGAGGCGTTCATGCGTGCCGACGACCCCGGCGCGGCGCTGGCCACGCTGTTCGGCACATGAGCGGCGACATGCCGACAGCGCCCATGATGGCCGTGCCGGGCCTCACGGTCCACCACCAGCCCTGCCCGGGTGCCGCCACGGGCTTTGTTTTCATCTGTCCCGGCCGTTTCGAGGCCCAGCGCGGCTATCCCTGCGCCGCGGGCACCGGGGCCAACCTGGCGCGTGCGCTGATCGAGTTGCATCGGCGCGATCCGGTGCGGTTTCCCTCCCCGCATCGGGCCGACTATGTCGTCACCAACGCGTGGCCGCGGGTGGAGTACCCGGCGCTGACGGGCCGCTCGGTGCCGACTGTCGAGGAAGTGCTGGCACCCGACAACCTCGCGCGGCTTGCGGGCGAGTTGGCCGGCCTGCGCTGGGTCGTGGCCTGCGGCGCACAGGCGCACGCAGCCGTGCGCGCGCTGCGCAATGCGGGACGGCTCGCGGCCGACATCGCCTGCGAGCGTCACCTGAGTCAGCGCTCCATCAACAGCATTCGCGCCGGCACCGACACGGCCAGCCGCATCGCGCACTGGTGCGCTGCGGTGCTGGAACAATTTTCCCCAACCGTCGAAAACGCGTCGCGAATCGTGGCATAATTTGAGGCTCTCGCTGGAGGGGTGCCCGAGTGGCTAAAGGGGGCAGACTGTAAATCTGTTGGCTTACGCCTACGTTGGTTCGAATCCAACCCCCTCCACCAGTAAAACCGGTTGTGTTGGCAAGAGAGAGAAGGCAGTGGCGGCCCGCGTCCGAATCGGAATCAGGCGGGGTTCGACGCGGGAGTAGTTCAATGGTAGAACCTCAGCCTTCCAAGCTGATGACGCGGGTTCGATTCCCGTCTCCCGCTCCAATGCAGCGCCGGTGCTGGAGTCGACGAGGGATTTGTTGTGGTCGCCGCTTGGCGGCCACAGGCCCATGTGGCTCAGTGGTAGAGCACTCCCTTGGTAAGGGAGAGGTCGGCAGTTCGATCCTGCCCATGGGCACCAACAAAGTGGTCCTGGCCCCACGTTGGGGTGTGTGAGTGAGTTCGGCAAACATCCATTCGGAGCGGTAACGATGGCAAAGGAAAAATTCGAGCGGACCAAGCCGCACGTCAACGTGGGCACGATTGGTCACGTGGACCATGGCAAGACGACGCTGACGGCGGCGATCACGACGGTGCTGGCGGCCAAGTTTGGTGGTTCGGCCAAGAAATAC
>CALEDU010000250.1 GCA_937949455.1 uncultured Tepidimonas sp.
AAGTACCCGCTGTCCAAGCGGACCTTCGCTTACGCCGCCTATCTGCAAGACGGCAAAAATAAGAAGGGGGCTCTCAATGCCAGCAGCACCAAGAACATCAACGGCTTCGGTTTGGGCATCCGCCACAACTTCTGATCGGCACCTGACCTGATCGCACACGCAACCCGCTGCTGCAGCAGCGGGTTTTTTTGTGTACGGCGGCGGGTGAACGCTTGCTGGCTACCCGCTGTGGGAGGACGGGCGCAGCAGGGCCAATCCTGCAAAGCCGCAGAGTGTTGTGTGTACGCAACGACAGGGTCGTTCAGAATAGGGGCATCCCTGATCGTCATGAAAATGCCACTATCATCGGTCCATGCGCCGCAGGATCTGCGGTGCGGCGAACACCCTCAACCCGTCCAAAGGTGACTCTTATGAAAAAGACTCTGATGGCGCTGGCCGTCCTGGCCGCCTCGGGTGCTGCCATGGCCCAGTCCTCCGTGACGCTGTATGGTGTGGCGGACGTGTGGCTCGGCAAAGCCAAGGGCAGCAAAGCCGAACTGGACAGCGGTGGCCTTTCCACCAGCCGCATCGGCTTCAAGGGCACGGAAGATCTCGGTGGCGGCTTGAGCGTCGGCTTCAACTTGGAGCAAGAGGTCGATCTGCAAAACGGTTCCACCAACCCCAATACCTTCGACCGTCAGGCCAACGTGTCGCTGAGCGGCGGCTTTGGTACCGTCAAGCTGGGCCGCAGCTTCAACGCAATGGACGATATTTTCGGTGCCTCCAATAGCGGTTTTGACTCGGCACTTTCGGCCAGCCAAGTTTGGCTCAACAACTACAACGGGGCTGCTGATTCGCAGTTGTACTACGCTACCCCGTCGTTTGGTGGTTTTTCCGCGGCGGTCAGCACGCAGCTCAAAGGTGATGCCCCAAGTGGCCGGCTGAGTGCCTTCAGCGTCAACTATGCCGACGGACCGTCGTTTGTTGCGCTGGGCTACGAGGTAGACAAGTCAAATGGCCAAAAGGGAACGATGCTGAATGGATCCTATGATCTTGGCGTCGCCAAACTGCTGGCCAGCTACTACACCACCAAAAACACGGGGGGTGTGGTGGGGAAGAAAGTCAACTCGTACCAATTGGGTGCGGACATTCCGCTCAGCGGTGCTTTGACATTGTCTGTGGGCTATGCAGCTTCGAAGCCTTCTGCTGGCCAGACGGATTCTGCCTTCGGCATCGCTGCAGGCTACGCGCTTTCCAAGCGGACGACCGCCTATGCGGGTTTGCGCCAGGAGTCGCGCAAAGCCTCTAACGGCAAACCGGACCAGGACTTCTGGGCGGTGGGCATCCGTCACACGTTCTGATTCCCGCGGCCGCCGGGCCTGACTGGTCGGCGCGGCGGATGAACTGCCCGGCCGGAAAGCGCCGCTGGGCCAGGTGCGCGAAAAAGACGTCGTCGGGTACCAGCCCTGGCACGGCAACCACCTGCCAGCCGGTGTGGCGCATCAGCACCTCGGACAGGCGCTCGAAGTCGGGGATGCGGTCAGGCTCGATGGGTAGGCGGCGCAGGCCATCGACGAAAGCGTGACAGGCTCGGCCGGGCAGATGGGGTTCAGGGCTTGCGCTCATCGATCGCCCCCATGGCCGGGGCGGTCGCATCGACCCAGTGCGCAAACGCGATGTCGCGCTCGGTCAGCCCCCCGGCATCGTGTGTGGAAAACAGGATGTCCACCCGGTTGTAGACGTTGGACCACTCCGGATGGTGGTTGCGGCGCTCGGCCTCCAGGGCGGCGCGGGTCATGAAGCCGAAGGCCGCGTTGAAGTCCGCAAAACGCAGTGCGCGTCGGATGGCGTGCCGTTCGGCGTCGAACGTCCAGGCGGGCAACTGGGCCAGGGCGGCGTGCAGGGCGGGGCCTTCGAGCTTGGTCATGGGGGCTTTCCTTCTGGGGGTCAGGCCGCGGTGGTCTCAACCTTCAGGGTGCCGCGGCGGATTTGGTCGCGCTCCAGGCTTTCGAACAGGGCTTTGAAGTTGCCCTCGCCAAAACCTTGGTCGTTTTTGCGCTGGATGAACTCGAAGAACACTGGCCCGAGCACCGGCCGGCTGAAGATTTGCAGCAGCAGGCGCTTCTCACCGCCAGCGGTGGAGCCGTCGAGCAGGATGCCGCGCGCCTGCAGCTCGGCCACGGGTTCGCCATGGCCGGGCAGGCGTTCATCCAGCATTTCGTAGTAAATGTCGTTGGGGGCGCTCATCAGCGGCACACCCGCCATCTGCAGGGCGTCCACGCTGGCCAGCAGGTCGTCCGTGAGCAAGGCGATGTGCTGGATGCCCTCGCCGTTGAACTGCATCAGGAACTCCTCGATCTGGCCGTTGCCGCCGGAGCCCCCTTCCTCGTTGAGCGGGATGCGGATCAGGCCGTCCGGCGCGGTCATGGCGCGGCTCTTGAGGCTGGTGTATTCGCCTTGGATGTCGAAGTAGCGGATTTCGCGGAAGTTGAACAGGCGCTCGTACCACTGCGCCCAGTAGGCCATGCGCCCGCGGTAGACGTTGTGCGTGAGGTGGTCGATGATTTGAAAGCCATGCCCCACGGGGTGACGATGGGCAGGGTCCTCGAAACCGGGTAGAAACTCGAAGTCGATGTCGTAGATGCTCTTGCCGTCTTCGAAGCGGTCGATCAGGTACAGCGGCGCGCCGCCGATGCCCTTGATCGCGGGCAGGCGCAGCTCCATCGGGCCGGTGGGGATGTCGATGGGCTGTGCCCCCAGCTCCAGCGCGCGGTAGTAGGCCCGGTGAGCGTCCTTGACGCGGAAGGCCAGCCCGCAGGCACTGGATCCGTGCTCCTGCGCAAAATAGTCGGCTAGGCTGCGCGGCTCGCGGTTGAGGATGAAGTTGATCTGCCCTTGCCGCCACAGCTCCACATCCTTGGAGCGGTGGCGCGCGATGCGGGTAAAGCCCAGCGCCTGAAACAGCGGCTCCAGCACGTTGGGGGCGGGCGCGGCGAATTCGACGAACTCGAATCCGCACAACCCCATGGGGTTGTCGAAGAGGTCGGGCATGGTCACGACTCCGATAGCGGTATTGGAGACTGAAAGCATATGTCCCCATGGCTGCAATGGGCTTGCATTTCGACCCCCGGTAAACCCGCATTGGCGCAAGGTCGTTGCGGGTTTCGGCGCATACTTGCATGAATATCCGATTCAGGAGAGCCCCATGCTGCCCAGCCCTTCCATCGACCCAGTGGATCGCCGCATCCTGGCCCGCTTGCAGGAGGACGGGCGCATCACCAACCAGGCTTTGGCCGAGGCGGTGCACCTGTCCCCGGCGCAGTGCAACCGCCGCCACCGCCGCCTGGAGGAGCAGGGCTATGTGCGCCGCTACGAGGCGCGGCTGGATGCGCCGCGGTTGGGGCTGGGGGTGACCGCGTTCGTGCATGTGACGATGGAGCGCGGCCACATCCGTGAGGTGGAGCAATTCCGCCAGCGGGTGCGCGACATGGCACAGGTGCAGGAGTGCTACGCGGTGACGGGCGATTTCGACTATGTGCTCAAGGTGGTGGCGCGCGACCTGAAGGCGCTGTCGGACTTCCTGCTCGGCACATTGGCCCAACTGCCTGGGGTCAATGGCGTGCGCTCCAGCGTGTGCCTGGACGAGATCAAATGCACCAGCGCGCTGCCGCTGGTGCCATGAGCGGCGGGCTGTGCGTCAGCCACGACCGACGAAGGGCATTTTCGTTGCCATCACCGTGGTGAACAGTACATTGGCTTGCAACGGCAGGCGTGCCATGGTCATGAAGGTCTGCACCACCGCGTCCATGTCCATGCGCGCCTCCGGGCGCACGCTGCCGTCGGCCTGCAGCGCGCCGCTGGCCATGCGCTCGGTCATGTCGCTGGCGACGTTGCCAATGTCGATTTGGCCGACCGCAATGTCGAAGGCTCGGCCATCGAGTGCCGCCGCCTTGGTCAGCCCCGTGATGGCATGCTTGGTGGCGGTGTAGGCCACGGAGCCAGGCCGTGGGGTGTGCGCCGAAATGGAGCCGTTGTTGATGATGCGCCCGCCGCGTGGCGTTTGCTCGCGCATCAGCGCGAAAGCTGCGCGCAGGCAGTAGAACGCGCCGTTGAGGTTGGTCTGCACCGACTGGTGCCAGTGCTCCAGCGCCGTGGCGTCCGGCGTCGCCGCGGGGGTGAAGACGCCTGCGTTGTTGAACAGCAGATCCAGTCGTCCGTGGCGCGCACGCACGGCGGCAAAGGTCCGCTCGACCGCGGCGGGGTCGCCGATGTCGGCCACGACGGGGTGTGCCCGGGCGGTGGCGTCCGGATGGCCGAGGGCGGCTTGGTCGATGGTTTCCTGTAAAGCCGCGGCGCGGCGACCAACCAGCCAGACGGTCCAGCCTTCGCGCAGC